>CAZYYV010000005.1:0-53134 GCA_964651295.1 uncultured Bacteroides sp. | reverse complement strand
TCGAGAAGAAAAAGCAAGAAGTACTCGAATACATCGACGTAGTTTATCTCGCCCCAGAAGAAGAAGAGGAAGAATCCCCGCCCCCCAATAAACTCCTAAACCCTAAACTTCTAAACGAGTACGGCGAAGCCGTACTCCCCCAAGCGGCAGCTGCCCCCGCGGTTAAAAGCCAAATCGGCAGCAAGAGTACATTGACATTTTGGAAAAAAACTAAAGCGCAAGCGCTCGACTCGTCCGACACGTCAGACTTGTCCTATTGTAGTATAGATAATCGTACCCACGTAAGTGGGTTGCGAGATGACTGACTATCAACTATTTTTTTTAAATCCATTCTCTAACCTCTTAAACTAAACCATTTTATACGAGAACTGCTAAAAAGACATCAAACCATGAAAATCCCTCCCACCTTACTCTCACGCCTCGTTGGCGTGAAACCTTCATTCGTAAAAGCTCTTAACATTACTAATCTTCGACCCACTTCCGATGGCAGATTTAGGGCTGTTGGGCAGCCACATTGTTTTGCTAGCTTAAAAAACTTAAAGCCCATCGGAAAAGTAGCTAATCATATTATTGCGGCTTCGGGTACTACTATTTATTCAGCCGATGCAGATATTCCATCATTACCGTCCCAAAAACTTGACACCACTTTGCCGGGTGATCTTAAATGCGTCCTTGAGCGTGATGCTGACTCCATTTTAGCTATGACCAACAGAGGCGCTGCTTTAATCGAAGCGAAAGACCAAAACATTGTTTGTTCAAGAGCCGATAGCGATTATCCGCCTTTGACGTTAATTGCGGCTGAAGCAAATCCTATATCGTCCACAATACACGAGCGAATTCTGAACAACAGATATTCTACTGACGATCGGATTTCTTCTAAAGATGCGTCCTCGTTAACATCCGATCTCGTTGCTGCTTATATCGATTTGTGTTCTAAGGCTTCTGTTGCCGGGTGGTTAATTCAGCCGGCTTTGATGCGATATAAACTATTCGATAAAGACGGTCGCGAACTTTTTTCTTCTGCGCCGGTGCTTCTATCACATCCTTCGGGGCTACAGTGTGCCGATGCTGTCAAATTATTCTCCGACGACCGTCAATCTATTAATGCCTATTATCTTTCGGCCAACACTTGGCGACCAATTGTTCGGATTCCTCTGGTCGACGATGATTGTGGTGTTGCCATGGCTAAAGTTTTTATGTCGCCCTTATTTCATCCATATCACCCCGACCGTGCTATAGATGTTAATATTGGGCGTGCCTCTGACTCTGATGCTCCTTTTGCTCTCATTAATCTTCCGGGGGCAAGTGCAATACGTTCGTCTTGGCGCAGAATCGTTATGAAAGCTATCGCACGACTCGATGCAATCGAATCTCCAATCATTACCATTTCCGACCCTTTTGGTGCGGGGCAGCGTAATGTCGAAGCTCTTATCGACGTTGATATCGATGTGGCTACTGTTGCTAGGTCGTTATCCTCAGCCCTTTCAAAACCCATTGCCACTAAATCTCTTGCTCAGACATTGATGCACCGTCCTCATCAGTTCTCAGCCGATTGCTGTGCGGCTGATGCTGCACTCGTTGCATGGGGTGGCATTAACGTTCGTCGCTTTGAGGGCTATAAGCCGTCTATTTTTGCAACTGAACTCAACGAATCTTCTGCCTGGAACATCGTTGCGGTTGTCCGTTTTGCCAATGGGCGAGGTCTGGCCGTTTCTCAGAGTGGCTCTACCGACGCTCCGACAGCTTTTAGCCCCGTCCTGACATATCCGGCCCCAGATGCGGTCTCGATTACTATCACGTGCCGGCTTGCTGGATCAACATACTCTGCCACATATCCCCTTACAACTGACGAATCAGGCTATTTTTCGGTATATATAGCCGACGATGCCAAACCGATAACCCTGCCTAAGTCCGCCGATTCATCAATTCCCTCGTTATCTCCTCCTACCGACAACTTTGAGGGCTATCTGGCTTTCGCTAAAGCCGATGCTCCGCTCGACATTGTAAACTCAACTTTTCTTGGTAATGGTGCGGTAACGGCGCTTTTGCTCCGCCGTACTGGAGACCGCTCTTGGGAGTTTGGTCGTAGCAGATTCCTCGCAGGAAGCGACGAAGGGCTATATTCGATTGGGGTTGCTGCATCCGCTGCATCTATTTCTATTCGTCAGATTGCTGTCGGTCGTGTTTCGGCGTCCGACTCACTCGCAAACGGCCCGGATGGAATTGCTTTCGCGCTTTGTAATCGTGGTTCTTCGGCTGGGCCGGATCTTCTCAAAATCGAAGGCTCTGGCTCGGTTACTCTTTTTGACTCTCCTCGCGATTATACGTCGATTGTCTATAACGACGTCCTTGGTGAATTTTGGGCAATACGAACCGACGCCTCTGCCGACATTTTCTGCCGAGATTACGATTGGAAGAGATATTCGAGAACCGATGCCCCGGTTATTTCTGGATGTATTTTTCGTGGTGAGCCTTTCGCGGTAGGTGCAAAAGGTTTATTACGTTTAGCGGCAGAAGCAACTCCCGATGCGGTCAATGTCCGGATAACATATAGTATAGTCCCTAATTCGCTCAGATATGTCAAACCAACTTCTTTAGATGCAATCTTTGAGGTTGAACAAATCCTCGGTTCTATATCTTTAAAAGGCTGCAATATCGCAGGTCATGATAAATGGCCGATTATTCTCGCCGACATTAGTGGTAGTTGTCTTAGCCCTATCAGAATACCAATTGTTTCTCGCCTCTTTCGTTGCCTTGAACTTGATTTCGATGCGACTGTCGCCGGCGACTTTTTGTTTGATTCTTTTAATCTGAACTACAATGACTGATGATAACGAACTAAAAATGCTTCTCGAAATCGATGAACTCCGACAGCGTTTCGACCGGATTTATAATGACGCGTACGACCCGGATACCGGATACGACTGCGTTGGCGAAAGAGTCGAAGCTCACGATCCTGAAGGTAAACGTGTCTTTATCCCGGTCGAAATGACCGAAGACCCCGAGTATGTACACGCCCGCAATAATATCCTCGAGTGGAAAAAACTTCGCTGCTACTACGACTTCGAATATTGGGCGATTAATTGCGTCGTTATTAAGGATAAAATTTCGCCGAGAGACATACCTTTCCGTCTAAATACGCCTCAAAGATCTATGCTGCAAATGCTTGAAACGGATCGCCGTGATGGCCTCCCTTTGCGAGTAATTCTCCTTAAAGCTCGTCAGTGGGGCGGTTCGACGCTTACACAGATGTATATGGCGTGGATGCAGACGGTCCGACACACTAACTGGCATTCGGCTATATGTGCCCATAATAAAACTGCAGCTGCTAATATCAGGGGGATGTTCACAAAACTTTTGCAGAAATATCCTAAAGACCTATGGGAGGGCGAGAAAGATGCAAAATTCGTCCCCTTCGAAGGGTGTACCGATGTCAGGACTATCAACGGGCGCGACTGTCGTGTCTCGATTGGGTCGAGTGAACGACCAGATGCCCTGCGTGGTGGCGACTATGCTATGGTGCATTTGAGCGAAGCGGCGTTCTTGGTATCAACTCCGTCTCGTCCGGCTAGAGCTTTGGCGCAAGCGGTTTGTTCGTCGGTACCATTAGTTCCCGAAACTCTTGTCGTTGTCGAGTCTACCGCTCGTGGTATTGGCGACTACTTCCATACTGAGTGGCTGCGAAGTAAAAATGGTGAGAGTGATAAAAATGCAATTTTTGTCCCTTGGTTTGAGGTCGATTTCAACTCTATTCCTACCGATGAGCCGATGAAAATACTCGCTAACCTAACTCCTTACGAAAAAAAACTTTGGCGACAAGGCTGCACTTCCGCTCGAATTAATTGGTATCGCCGACGTAGTCGTGAATATAGCGACAAGGACGCTCTGCACTCTGAATTCCCAAGCAACGATATCGAAGCATTTGCGTCGTCTCAATCTATGGTTTTCTCCCCTGTACACGTCGAGCATTTACGTTCTGCCTGCGTAATCCCTCCGAGAAAAGGGGAAATCGACTCTTCGGCTCAACGATTCATCGACGACGAAACAGGACGATTGAAACTTTGGGAGAAACCCACTCCGAATTCAAGATATGTAGTCGCGGTCGATGTCGGAGGTCGTTCCCCTAAAAGCGATTGGTCCGTTATTTCTGTTATGGAAGCCGATAGCGAATGTCCGCGTGTCTGTGCTCAGTGGAGAGGACATATCGACCACGACCTTCTAGCTAATAAGAGTGCTAATATTGCTCGTTTTTTCAACAACGCTCTCCTCGTTATCGAAAGCAACACTTACGAAACCGACGATTTCGGTAGCTCTGTCGATTCGAATCTTTTTATTCTTAACCGTCTTGCTGAATCATATCCAAATCTTTACCGACGGGTAACATACGACCGAATATCAAATGCTCAAACGACGCGAATCGGCTTCCACACTAACCGAGCTACAAAAACGATGCTGATTTCAGGCCTTATCGAAGCCGTTCGAGAAGGTATGTATATCGAGAGAGATACGGATGCGTGCAACGAACTTCTTACTTACGAGGTTAGCGATCGTGGCGTTTTTAGCGCAAAACAAGGACACAACGACGACATCCTAATGACGCGTGCCATTGCTCTCCATGTAATTAAAAATCGTGAACAGATACCTCCTCGTTTGCCCGAGTCGTTTTCTCAGCAACCGTATTGGTAATTTAATGACTTTTCCGACGCCAATCCCGTAGACGGCTGCGTAGTCGTACTAACAACGGCGAAGCTCCGGCTACGATGTCGCTAGCTAGCGGGTCGGTGAACGATGTCAACACCGGAGTCTCTCCAAATTGCTCGGGATAAATCATCATCAAGTTGTTGCGAGACAAATAGCGCTGCATAAACGTGGGCAACTCTATCATCTCGGCGTGATATGACACCGATTGTGCGCGTGCGCCGATTACAACCAATAGATCATCATCTTGCACCTTATTGCTCATCACTATAAAGTCATCCCAGCTTTCTGTTGTGCGGAATTCGCAGCGTATTCCATAGTTCTCTGCATATATCACTCCGCGAATCATCGGCTGAATATCATCCGGACAGCAGAATATAACGCGGCAACCTACCTGACGTGTCAATCGAGAGATTACTCGAACCCAACGACTGAAACCGGTCTCATACTGTGCGCTGCGTGGTACCCACACTATCACTCGAGTTACCGTGTTAACAGGAATGAAGCTACGCACAATCATAAGCATCTTGTTAGTCGACCGAAGCAACTGCTCTATCTTGTTGCCAAAGAATGAATCGATAACCGTTGCGCGACTATGCATACCCAAAATTACCTCGGTGATATCGCGCTCTTCAATTACGTTCAGCACGCCGGTAACCGTATTGATATCATAGCGATCAAGGGTTTCAATCGTAGTATCTGCCGATGCGCCTGCTTTGCGAGCAATATCAAGCGAATTGCGCGACATCGTCTTTGCTGCATTACTATTGTCATTACGAACGTGCAATGCATAGTAGCTATGATGGCCGCGGGTATTACGCATCAATACGGCCATCTCGACAAGCGATCCGGCTGTTACAGGATTCGACACCGCGATAAGTGAATTATTTGTGCGGGTATGCTTAAGCGCGCCATCATTCCCTTCTTCTTCCATCATCTTCACCTTCAACTTCGATGCTGACGCTGATGTAATAATAGGTGCTATGGCACATGTAACCAAAATCACGGCGATTGTGCTATTAAGAATTCTTTCGTCGAACATCTCCAAGCGGAAACCGACGGTTACTACCGCAAGTGCTACTGCTGTATGGGCTGCTGTCAAGCCGAACATCACATTTCGGCTATATCCATCGAAGTGATATATCTTCTGTGCTAAGTAGGCGGGCAACCACTTTCCCAAAATCGCAGCGGCGAGCATTATTCCGGCTACTGCTAGCGTACTCGTATCGCCAAAAATGCTCACATTTATCATCATTCCTACACTGATCAGAAAGTATGGAATGAATAGTGCGTTGCCGACAAATTCTATCGAGGCCATCAACGGTGAGGCCACCGGTACGTAGCGGTTTAGCAACAGACCGGCAAAGAATGCTCCAAGCACCGGCTCAAGACCTATAAGTTGGGCGGTACATGCTGCTAAAAATACAAGCACCATTACGAATACATACTGCGTCACTTTGTCGCTGTATGTCTTAAAAAAGTACCGGGTTAGTCGGGGATAGAGGTAGAGTAGAGCACAGCCCCATATCACTAGGCGCGCCATAAGCAAGCCAATCGCAGTAACGTTGAAATACCCTTCTTGGCGGATGCTTACAGTTGCGGCTAGAACCAATAAAGCGCCGATTACTGCAATAATCGTACCCACAATAGCTATCAATACCGCCGGGGCTTTTGTAATACCGAAACGCGCTGCAACAGGATAAGACAGCAATGTGTGTGAAGCATACATCGCTCCCAATAACATCGACGTTGTCCAGTCGAGATGAAGCAAATAGACACTTGTAAAAAGTCCGATTATCAGCGGTATTACTAGCGTGAGAAATCCGAATACCAACCCGCGACCGATATTGAGCCGTAGGTGGTACATGTCGATTTCAAGCCCGGCCAAAAACATAAGGTAGAGCAGACCTACCTGTCCGAAGATGGCAAACGATGAGTCGTTATCGAGCACATTAAATCCGTATGGCCCGATAACAACACCCGCTACAATCATGCCGATGATGTGCGGTATCTTAAGTTTATTCAGAAGTAATGGCGCAAAAAGGATGATAGCCAATACGATAAGGAATATCTGTACAGGCTGTGTTACCAGTGCTTGCGCCAATGGAATCATCTGTGATTGATTATGTAAAGGGCTATCTGAACAGCGTTGAGCGCAGCTCCCTTGCGGATCTGGTCGGAGACGGTCCAGAACGATAGCCCATTAGGATTAGCCAAGTCGGCACGGACGCGACCTACATACACAGGGTCTTTTCCGGCGATATCGAGGGGCATTGGATAGCCGAGTGCTTCGGCTCGATCGACCAATACTACTCCCTCTGCATTTGCAAAGGCTTCGCGAGCGCGGTCGACACTGATTGCCTCTTCTGTCTCAACCCAGATTGCTTCGCTATGAGCGCGCATTACAGGCACTCGAACGCAAGTGGCACTTACCTCAAGATTAGGTGCGTGCATGATTTTCTTGGTCTCGTGGTGCATCTTCATTTCCTCCTTGGTGTAGCCGTTGTCGGTGAATACATCAATGTGAGGAATGACATTGTAAGCAAGTTGAGTTACAAATTTCTTGACGGTGGGCTGCTCGCCGCGTGCCAATTCGCCGGTTTGGCGTTCGAGTTCTTCCATACCGGTTGCTCCGGCTCCGCTCGCTGCCTGATAAGTAGCTACATGAACACGTTTGATAGGCGATACATCATTGATAGCTTTAAGCGCAACGACCATCTGAATAGTAGTGCAATTGGGGTTGGCAATGATATTGCGAGGTGCGTTGAATGCATCGGCTCCATTTACCTCTGGAACAACCAATGGCACATTCTCGTCCATACGGAACGCACTTGAATTGTCTATCATAATAGCACCGCGAGCTGTGATGATATCGGCATATTCTTTCGATACATCGCCGCCGGCTGATACGAAAGCGAAATCAAGATTTGCGAAATCGTCGGGGGTGGCTGTTAGTTCGCGCACGGGGGCTGTCTCCTTTCCTCGGAAAGTGTACGTACGACCCGCACTGCGTTTTGAGCCAAATAGGCGAAGCTCGTCGATTTCCATGGGCGCATTCTCTAAAACGCGCAAAAATTCCTGACCTACAGCGCCCGAAGCGCCTACGATTGCTATGTTCATTTTCGTATTGATAGGATTATCGTGTTTCAACCGACAAAGTTAATAATTTTTTTTTTGCTTAAACCCCTTTACACTTTAAAAGTTTAAATATTCCGGCCAATCCACCAAATAATGATGGAAATGGTGATGATTATGAGGACTACGGGGTGGTTGATGCTGTTATGTAGACGTCGATAGCGATGGCGAAATACTTCGGCTATTGCGTACAAGATGGCTACGGGGATGGCAATGAATATAAATGCGTTGTACTGCCATGCAGCGACGATGTTGCCATGAAGAAGCGCGTGAAGGGCGCGTTGAAAGCCACAACCGGGGCAATCGTAGCCGGTGATATGCTTGAACGCACAGCGTGGCATTAGTCCGGTCGTAGGATCGATGGTATAGTAAAACCATCCAATAATCCCCAAAACGATGACTACGACCGCAGCTGTCGCAATCATCGTATTTGTATGGCTAGGTTTGTTCGGTGGCACTACCAAAGCATTGACATAAGCACAACGGGTATAAATCCGAGCGCAATGGCAATCATTATCAGCCACTCGGTTATTTCTGATGCTTTCTTAGCTTTTGCGAGATTATAGTTGTTGTAGAATACCGATGTGCATATCGATGCAGCGAGGGCGGCTATGCTGATGGGTGAGCAGCAGCAAATGGTGAGGAAGATAGTCCATCCGATAAATGTAGGCGGACATGGTTCTTCGGGTGCTTGCGGTTGGTATGGTTTATACGGTTGGTAAGAAACTGTGCTATGAGGCTCTGGTTCAGTCATTGTAGTCTCTTCGATTACTTCATCAATTTCCTGTTGGGCTTGTTGACGTGCGATGGTGCCGTCGAAAAGAGGTCGTAGTTGTTCTAGGCTGCCGGCCGGATACCATTTGGGTAAGCCTTCAAACCATACTTTCGTATTCTCATTTATTTGCTTGTCGAGTAGTTCTTCGAGTGTATATGGGCCTTCTTGGCGGCCATCGACATATATCCAAATCTTCATTTGCTGCGCGTGTTGATAGGTTGATTGGCGAAGTTACGCAAAATAATTTAATCTAACGCCATTACTATCTATTGAAATTATATTTGTGTTTTTAAAATTATCGCTAAATTTGTCTGTCGCTAATATCCACGGAGAAAAATAATTACCTAATCAATTCCTAATATAAAAGCAAAGGCATCTACCCTAATCCTATTTTTGGTTATTGCTCTATGTGCTTCAGCACAGACTCAATACGGCATAGTAAAGACCAAAGGTCGTCTTGATACTAATGGTGAGGTTATCACGGGTACTCCTCTCGAAAACGCTACGGTTATCATTAAGGGGTGAAATGCTGTTATTAGTGATTCTAAAGGTTCTTTTTCATTCATTTAAAGGTGTTCGGCGAGAACCATCCTGATGTAGCCACGAGTTATAACAACCTCGGCTTGGTTTACTATTCACAAGGAAATTACCCACAAGCGCTGGAGTATCACCAAAAGTCGTTGGAAATTAATCGAAAATTATATGGCGATTTTGGTAATAATGTGCAACAATCATTATACGCTGTTTATTATGCATATATGCAGTGTATTGCTGAGGATAAAAGTTTTGACGTGAACCAATATCAGTCGTTTTTGTCTGAAGTCGCGTTTATTGCAGCTACGCAAGAGGAAGATACTCCTACATCGCAGCAGGGTATGAGTGGAGTGTACTATTTGCTTGAATATGAAGATTGGAATCAAGAGGTTGTAACATCCTTGTCTGTTACTGTAGAAGAGTTTAAAGGCAAACCCCAAACGATTGTCGTAATGAAGGATGGTGTGATTTCGAAGCACTATTTCGAAAATACTATTGGCGTTCAGTTTGGGCTTGAGATTGTCGGTAAAGAAGAAAAAGCGCGAATAACTGAGGCATACAATAAGTGGAAGCAGCAGAATAAGTAGTCAGAATACTTTTATATGGCGAAATCAAAAGCCCCGATTCTTCACGAGTCGAGGCTTCTTATGTGATTCTAGAAGGAGGTGCGGAGTCCTCCGCGCTCTCATCTTTTTGCTTTTGATTGTCTTATTACTGGTTCTTTGATTGTTTTTGGCCTTAAAGGTTTAATTCTGAAAGATTAATTAACCTTTGTTAACTCTGGCTATCAAGTGTTTGTCAGCTTTAAGGCGTCCATCTTTCACCATTTTCCGGATATGAGTTGCGACGGCGTCGAAATGCTGTGGATAGTGCGGACGTAGTGAGCGTGTGTCGAGCCATTCGCATGGAGCGATAAATTCGAAAAAATTATCGAGTTGTTTTTCAAAAGCATCAGTATCGAATGGTTTGGGCTCACCTGCACGTCGTGCACGGCAAACATCACACGAGCCGCAGTCGGTGGCATCTGTTTCACCGAAATATCGGAGCATACCTGCTACACGGCACGAGGAGTCGTCGAATGCGAAAGCAGTCATTGCGTCGAGTTGGCGTTTCATTGCGTCGCGCCTATCTTCGTACACTTCTTTTGGGAATGATAGTTGCTTGCCGGGGACTCTGTTTGCGGTGAAGCATACATGTGGAGTGCAACGACGAGGAATGAACGCTATGGTGTGTTCGCGTCGCCATTGGCAAAGTGTATCGTAGACTACTTGAGGAGTTACACCGCAGTCGGCTGCAATGAACGATTCGTTTATCGATACTAAATCGGTGAAAATTCCCGGATAATGGCGGAGCATATAGTCAAGGATTGCATCTTCGGTTGGCGTAAGGTCGAGGTTGTATAGCTCATCGCGTCGGAGTTGAATCATCGCTTGTGCTTCGATGTCGAGTTCGTCGACGTATGAGAAATACCCCGAGCGATCGAGGATGCCGATGGCGCTCATTACTTGTTGCTCTTGCATTTTGTAGCGAGCACACATAATCGACGGTTTGAAATCGAAAATAGCTCCGAATCCTTCGCCCATAGGTAAGTTGAGGAAACGGCAGATTTCGTCGTAAGTGTGGCGGATAAACTCTTTATCGGGGAATGCTTGCGCCATTCGTCGTGCCAAGGTGGCTTTGTCGCGTCCGGCTACGAGCATTACAGCTATCGAAGGAGCTCCATCGCGCCCTGCTCGTCCGGCTTCTTGATAGTATTCTTCGAGAGTTGACGGGATGTCGTAGTGGACCACTACTCGTACGTCTGATTTATCAATACCCATGCCGAATGCGGTTGTCGCTACCATTACTCGACATTCTCCTTTACTCCAAGATTCTTGACGAACGCTCTTTTCGCGAGAATCGAGTCCAGCGTGGTAGTATAGCGCTTGTATTCCTTCGCGATTTAGCAATGCAGCAAGGTCGGAAGTGCGTTGGCGCGAACGAGTGTAGATGATAGTCGAGCCTGTTGTGGCTCGTAGCACTTCGAGAAGTTTGCCGAATTTGTCTTCGGTATGGCGGATGAGGAAGGAGATGTTTTTGCGAGTGAAACTGAGCGCGAATCGGCGTTCATTGTGCATGCACAGGCGAGCTGCAATGTCGTCGACCACAGTCGGTGTCGCAGAAGCTGTAAGAGCGAGGATGGGAACGTTAGGAAAGTTCTCACGAAGCATCGACAGCGCTAGGTATGACGGTCGGAAGTCGTAGCCCCATTGAGAAATACAGTGAGCTTCGTCGATGACGAACATCGATAATTTCCACTGAGCCATTCGAGCAAGAAATCTTTCGCTGCCGAGACGTTCCGGAGCGACATAGAGTAGTTTAACTCGGCCTTGTAGGCATCGTTCGTAAGCGTATTCCGACTCTTGATGGGTCATGCCGGCATACATATATGCAGCGCGTATGCCATGTCGAGCGAGGTTGTCGACCTGGTCTTTCATCAGCGAGATGAGAGGAGTAACAACGATGGTAACTCCGTCCATCATCATTGCCGGGACTTGGAAAGTGAGCGATTTGCCGCCGCCGGTAGGAAGAAGTCCGATGGTGTCGTGTCCGGTCAGTACCGAGTCGATAATTTCGGCCTGCATAGGTCTGAAACTATCGTATCCCCAATAACGACGTAAAATATCTACCGCCGATACCGCATCGTCGTCAGCGGTGTAATCGTCGTCGTAATCGTTAAAATCGTAATAGCCGTATGGGGTCATACCAATTCGTCGCCAACGCGAATTTGCTTAACCATCAATTGGATTGATGAGCCGGCGTTTTGGTGCTTGTTTTCTTCGATTGTGTAGCAGATGTTGAATGGCTTACCTGAGTGGATGTGCTCGAAGTATGTAGCCATGTTGAATGCGATGCCGTTTATAACACGGCCGGAAGTGTCGTCGACGAGTTCGAGTTTTATGTGCTCGAGGTTGCGTCCTACTAGGCGACTTGTGCCGAAGTCTTTGACACGGCGTGTGCAGAATGTTGGGATGCGATTGCCGGGGCCGAATGGTGTAAATAGGCGAAGAATTGACACGAATTCGGGCGTAATCTCTGAGAAGGATAGAAAAGCGTCGATATCGATTTGCGGAGTGAGTTGCTCGGGGAGGATGTTTGCCGCAACGTATTCTTCGAAGCGTTGGGTAAACGCCGGTATGTTTTCTTCGCGGAGTGATAGCCCAACGGCGTATGTGTGTCCGCCGAAGTTTTCGAGCAAGTCGCGAGCTGATTCAACTGCTTTGTATATGTCGAAGCCTTGTACTGAGCGCGAAGAGCCTGTTGCAAGTCCGTTTGATAGAGTGAGTACTACCGATGGTTTATAGTAAAGCTCTGTAAGGCGCGAAGCAACGATGCCAATGATGCCTTTGTGCCAATCTTTGTTATAGATTACAATCGACTTCTTAGGCGAGTGCATTTCGCCACGTTGTTCTAGGATTGCATTGGCTTCTTCGGTGATTCGTTTGTCGAGCTCTTTTCGGTCTTTGTTGTATTGGTCGATTTCGAGTGAGCGACGGTTTGCTTCCTTGGCGTCGCGAGCGACAAGAAGTTCGACAGCTTCGCTACCACTTTGCATACGACCAGAGGCGTTGATGCGCGGCCCGATTTTGAATACAACATCGTTGATGGTAATCTCTTTGCCGCCAAGACCGCAAGTACGGATTATCGCACGCAGACCCATATTGGGGTTTGAGTTTAGGCGTTTTAATCCCATGTATGCGAGAACTCGGTTTTCGTCTATCATCGGTACGATGTCGGCGGCGATGCTTACTGCAACGAGGTCGAGCATACATTCGAGTTCGGCAGTGGCGATACCATTGCTGATTGAGAATGCTTGCATGAATTTATATCCTACGCCGCAACCGGATAGATGGGGGCAAGGATATGTTGAACCTTCGAGCTTTGGGTTGAGGATTGCGGCAGCCGGTGGTAATTCGGCGTCGGGCATGTGGTGGTCGCAGATGATGAAATCGATACCGCGTTCTTTTGCGTATTTGATTTCTTCGATTGCTTTGATACCGCAGTCGAGTATTATGACGAGTTTAACACCTTGATCGGCGAGGTCGTCGATGATTTTAAGCGAAATGCCGTAGCCTTCTTCGTATCGAGTGGGGATGTAGAAGTCGAGTTCGGAATAGAAATTCTGAAGATAGCGATAAACGAGGGCTACTGCGGTTGTCCCGTCGACGTCGTAGTCGCCGTATACGAGTATTTTTTCTTTCGAACCCATTGCACGATTTAGTCGCTCGACGGCTTTGTCCATGTCGGGCATTAGGAATGGATCGTGAAGGTCGCGAAGAGAAGGGTGAAAGAATTTTTCGGCGGCGTCAATTGTGGTGATTCCACGCTGAACGAGGAGATCGCTAACCGGCGGACAGTTTGCAAAACGGCGTGCGAGTTCAGCGCCGAGCTTTTGCTCTTCACTAGAAAGCGAGGGATAGTTCCATTTGCGTGTCATCTGCCGGAGTAGTTTAGACCGCAAAGATACAGAAAAATATCCTGAATTCCTACGTTAAAGATGCTAATGTGGAGCTGATTTTAACTTTATTAGCTGATAGAGCTGATTTTAGCTATCGATATTTTTTATAACAAAAGACGACTGTGCGGAAGCACAGTCGCCTTTTGGCGTACAATATTTTGACGATAAATTGTCGAAGTATTAGTCGATGAGTTCGTCAGCTTCGTAGCCACCCATTTCGCGGATAGCGTTCTTAAGCATAACGTACTGCTGGAAGAGGTGGTTAACAGGCACTTCGTTCTTGGTGTAGTCGTGCATAGGGCTCTTGAGGAAGAAGCTCAAGAAGCGCTGTGTGCCGTAACGGCCAGCGCGAGCAGCGAGGTCGCTGAGGAGCACGAGGTCAAGACAGAGGGGCGCAGCGAGGATAGAGTCGCGGCAGAGGAAGTTGATCTTGATCTGCATGGGGTAGCCCATCCAACCGAAGATGTCGATGTTATCCCAACCTTCTTTGTCGTCGTTGCGGGGGGGGTAGTAGTTGATACGTACCTTGTGGTAGTAGTTGGTGTAGAGGTCGGGCTGAGCTTCGGGCACGAGGATAGATTCGAGTGTAGAAAGTTTCGAAACTTCTTTTGTGCGGAAGTTAGCGGGTTCGTCGAGTACGAGACCGTCGCGGTTGCCGAGGATGTTGGTAGAGAACCAGCCAGAGAGGCCGAGGCAACGAGTACCGATGATAGGAGCGAAACCAGATTTAACGAGAGTCTGACCGGTCTTGAAGTCCTTACCAGCGATAGGCATTTGGGTCTTTTCAGCGAGTTCCCACATAGCGGGGATGTCGACTGTGGTGTTAGGAGCACCCATGATGAAGGGAGCGCCTTCAGAGAGAGCTGCGTAAGCGTAGCACATAGAAGGAGCGATGTGTTCCTTGTCGTCGGCTTTCATAGCAGCTTCGAGAGTAGCGAGGCTGTAGTGGATTTCTTCGTTAACGGGAACGTAAACTTCGGTAGAAGCCGCCCAGAGAACAACGATGCGTTCGCAGTTCTTTTCAGCTTTGAATTTGCGGATATCTTCGCGGAGTTGTTCAACGAGTTCCCAACGAGTACCTTGTTTGAGGTTGTCGCCGTCGAGACGTTTAGCGTAGTTGTGGTCGAAAGCAGCGGGGAGGGGCTTGATAGCTTCGAGTTCTTCGCGAACGGGGTTGATATCTTTTTCTTTGAGAACTTCAGCGTTGATAGCTGATTCGTAAGCGTTAACGGGATATACGTCCCAAGCAGCGAACTCGATGTCTTTGAGGTCAGCGATGGGAGCAATTTCGTTATATTTGAGGTATTTTTTGTCTTCACCTACTCCGACACGGATGCGGTCGTACTGGGTCATAGAACCGACAGGTTTAGTAAGACCTTTGCGGGCCATGAGGACACCTGTCATAAAAGTTGTGGTAACGGCACCGAGGCCTACTACCATCACACCGAGCTTACCTGTAGCCGGTTTAGCTTTACATTGGCTCATTTGTAATAAATTAAGTTAAGTTATTTTACTTATAATTATATTCTTCGTTATTGCGTTTTAGGCCGAGCCCAAACGTGTCGCCAAACGGCGACTATGCGATTTGCGCCCCAAAAGTACTACGAATTTTGCGAATGCAAAAATTTTTGTAGTGCAAATTTAGTAAATTAAAGTTACTCAAAGTTAAATAATTGACCCTTTAGTGAAATAGGGTGAAATATTCGACTTTTACACCAATTAAAACGTAATATCTGTTAATAAAGTATTCTAAGTTCGGCTAAAGATTTGATAGAATCGTCGCGCTGTGGCAGAGGTTTTTCTCTGAACCATTGACGGCCGATAATCCAAGCGGTTTTACAGCCGATGCTTTCAGCCGGGATTATATCTTTAGAAAGGCTATCGCCCACCACGAGTACTTCTTCGGGTTTTAGTTTGAGTTCGTCGACCCCAAGGCCGAAGATTCGAGGGTCGGGCTTGCGAATTCCAACAACTGCACTTTCGACAATTTTCGGGAAGTAACGCAGTAGGTCGAAATCGGCGAGTACTGCCGCAACGTTTCCGTAGAAGTTGCTTACTAATACCATGGGGTAGCGTTCGGCGAGGTAGTCGAGGGTCGGACGAGCCTGTTCGATGCATTCGCGCGCGTGGTTGTAGCAGAATTGAGCGATAGCTTCGCCTTTTTCAGCTACAAGAGATGCGTCGAATTGGTTGTTCTCGACCAAATATTCTAACTCGATGCGAGCTTTGATACGCATCATGTCGAGGAAAGTGTGGTCGGGCTTGATGTGAGGAACTTTGGCGAGTTCGCGTTCGGCGAAAACGTATGCGTCGCAGAATGTGTCGAGATCGAGAGAGATACCGGCTGCTTCGTAAGCATCGCGAATTACGCAAGCCCAGTGGTCGCCACAGCAGTCGATAGTGCCACCGTAGTCGAATATAACGCCTTTAATATTTGCCATCGCAGATGTCGGAGTTTAGCTTAGCGCACATTTTTTCGTGTCGCCATACCATGTATATAAGGAGTGTGTTGAGGACGATGAGTTCGAAGGCGAAGTATAGCCATGGATGTCCGATGAAGAGAGATACAAAAAGCGCGATGCAACGCCAGTTGAATGAAAGTATATTAGTGTACTTCATTAAAGGCAAGCTCAAAGCGCGGAAATCGTCGCGAAATTTTTGAGAAATCTTATTGTCGATGAAGGTTTCTTTGAGAGTTTCGCGAAGGCGCTGCATGGCGGGAGTTGTAGCTTCTTGATTCTTGGTGTAGTTAATGTACGTAAGAAGCGTAATTTTAGCAAAAACGTTTCCGGTCCAAGGCATAGCGTTGTATTTTTCGCGAAGCGACTTTGAACTATCGAGCTCGCTACCTTCTTCACCTTTAAGGAAATAAAGGTGAAATTGGCGATAGTAGTCGGCCATTGACGCTTGTTTAGCGTGGAAGAATCCAGTAATTATAGCGATAGCCCATATTAACCAAGGACGTTCGTGGAAGAAAACAGAAGTAGCATTTTCGCGTAGGCAAATGCAGACATAGATTGTGATAAACCAAAAGTCGCCACAAGCACCGTCGAGAACACGCCCCAGTCGAGAGTATTGCTTTGTCATTCGTGCGAGTTGACCGTCTGCGCTGTCGAAAGAGTTTGCCCAAATAAGGAGTAACATACCAACGATGTTGATGAGCAGGTCGTTGTAGTAGAATGCTATGCCAGCTCCGACTCCAAGGAAAATAGAAGCTATTGTGATGACGTTTGGAGTTATACCGAGCTTTTTAGCGAGGCAAGCCCAAGCATATCCTATCGGTCGATAGAAAACGAGGTCGATGCCTTCTTCTGTGTCAAGGCTTTTCAGAGACTCTTGATAGGCTGATTTTTTGTTTTCAGACATGAGTAATTATTTAAAATTGCGGAGAGCGTATGTTTGTTCGCGGAGGTATGTGCCGAGTTCTTCGGGATTGGAGCCGTGAGCGGCTTGTTCTTCAACAGAAATCGGTTGACCAACGCTTATGTGTAGAGTTGTGCCGCATTTGCGGAATACTTCAGCAGGAAGTCGGAGCGAACGCGCGGGCCAGCAAGCATGACCAAGGAAGTTGCACCACCAACTATTTGAGCCGTGGAAGTATATTGGAATCACCGGCACTTTAGCGCGATGGATGATTTGTAGTACCGAAGGCTGCCAAGGGCGGTCTTGTAAGCCGTTGCGAAGAGTGGTTTTACTCATTGCACCGGCCGGGAAGAAACCGACAGGCTCTCCATTTTTAAGTTGTTTTAGAGCTAGACGGATTCCATTTACGCTTACCTGTCGTTTCGAGGGGTCGTTGCTGGCCATAGCGTCAACTGCGATGAAGTTAGGTCGCATGGCGCTGATTTTGTTCAAAATCATATTGACCATCACTTTGAACTCCGGACGTTTCCGAGTTATAAGATATATGAGCGCAATGCCGTCGAGAGCCCCGAATGGGTGGTTGCTGACAGTAATGAAAGCACCCTCAGGAAGATTGTCGAGAACTTCTTGTCCATCGATACGGATGTCCATATCGAATTCATCGAAAAGGAGTCGCTTAACGAATTCGGGCCCGGGTGTGTCGCAGCAATTAGAGTGTACGCGATTAACTTTGTCGACCGCTAAGAAATGAAGGAGTGCGTTTACGATTTTCGGGTGCCCGTCAAGTGCGGGTACCATCTTACGAAGGTCGTCGTAGTTGAGTACGTCAGGACGTATTTCGTATTGGCTGTAGTCGGTCATTTTTATTGAGATATGTGATTCGTAGCGGCTTTTTCATAAGCCGTACTCGAATAAGGCTATGCCGCCTAAATAGGCCGGCAAACAATTGAGGAGGTAATAAGAAGCGCTGTAAGTTTTAGCCGTTAATAGCGTTCTTTTTTTGATATTGTTTAATCTCGTTCGTAACAAGTTTGGCAATATGTGGAGCCGCATCAGCACGGCAAGGCGCAAAGCTAGGCCAGTCGTTGAAGTCGATGATAGTAATCGAACCGTCTGCGCCGATTATGCAGTCTCCGCCGTAAATCTTGATGTCAAGAGCGTCAGAGGCTTTAGCGCAGATGGTTTTAAGACGTTCAACATCGAAAGGCAGTTGGTGAGAGTGTCCGTTGATGCTTTCGTCGCCGTATTTGCTATGACCGCTGTCGAACGGATAGAACCAATAGAAGAAAGGAGAACCTGCGATTCCGTAAAACTTGATAAGGTCTCCATCGAGATGACGGTTTATAACCGCACGTTTGATGCCACGAAGGAAGTACTCTTGTAGAACTTCTTGAGCTTCTTCAGCGTGTCGGACGTAGCTAACGTCCTCTTTGTGTACGGTGTGTCCATCGCCACGCTTAATCCAACAGCGAGTCATCTTAGCTGCCGTGAGCGCATCGCGAATACCTTCGTCGGTGTTGACCATCAAGCTGTCGGGGTATGGTATGCCCGACCCAAGAAGTATTCGCGTCATTCGTTCGCGGGTACAGTTTTCGATACCATATCCGGAATTAATGACTAAATCGCCTTGGTCTTCACGTTCTTGGAGAAGCTTAATCGACCGCACTTCACGGCACATGTTAAGGATAATATGCTCCTTTACAGCGCCAGAACAGAACTGTTCTTCGCTATATACATTAACTTCGCAGCCGCGTTTGCGAAGCTGCTCGGCAACAAAGTTGAAGATTGCGGCATCATTGCCTATGTGATTAGGGGAGAATGCACCTGCGCGCATAATGCCCGCTATTTTTATTTCAGCCATTGCAGAAATTTGATTGATTGAATTCAATATGCAAAATTAGCAAATATTTTGCCATCAGCAAAAAAGTGCCACATTATTTGCTTTTTAGGCGAATAATGTGGTGCTTTGGTACGAAAATTTACATAGCAATTGCCGGGTGGGTCGGACAAGTCGGACGTGTCTGACTTTGTTTTTTGATGCAAAGGTTGGCCGGCAGAGTGTGGAGTGATTGTTGGATTTATATGCGGTGGGGAAATTGTTTTTGCCATTATAAAAATAATGTGTAAATTTGCAGAGCAATGGTTGCTTAGGGGTTGTCCCGAAGCACTAAGAGGGAACCGGGTGAGAATCCCGGACAGTACCCGCTGCTGTAAGTTCCGTAAAGGATCCGCGTATAATGTCATTAGGTTTAGACCTGAGAAGGCGCGTGGAACCGGAATAAGTCAGAAGACCTGCCAATGCACCGCGACGACGCGCCTACGGGACTATGGGCACTGACTTGACAACTTTCAATCGGAGAGTGATGAAGGTTTGGTAAGTATGTAGCATAATCCCCCGCAGCGCACAAAGGCGTCGGCGGGCTTTTTTTATTTATTGATGATTATGCGACGCGTTATATACATATTTTTGATTTTAGTAATGTCGGTGTCGATGTCGTCGGTTGCAAACGACGATTTAGGCGAGGATGTTTATCATGACACTATCCCCCGCGAGTTGTTGGAGGTTGTGGTAACCGCTAAACGTCCACCTGTAGAAGTAATTCCGGTGCAACGTTTGGGCGGTGCAGAGCTTAAGCGCCTTAATAGTAATAGTGTAGCCGATGCGCTTCGATATTTTGCCGGCGTTCAAGTCAAGGATTATGGAGGAGTTGGCGGCATAAAGACTGTGAATATCCGTTCGATGGGAACTAATCATACCGGAGTAGTTTATGATGGCGTCGAGCTGGGAAACGCTCAGAATGGACAGATAGACCTTGGTCAGTTCTCGCTTGATAACGTAGAGGCCTTGTCGCTATATAATGGACAAAAGAGCGAAATCTTACAGCCGGCACGCGACTACGGATCTGCCGGTACGATTTATATCCGTACGCGTACTCCGAAATTTGTGGGCGATGAGACCTATCACGTCCGCGGAACGATTCGCGCCGGTTCGTTTGACCTCATCAACCCATCGGCTCTTGTTGAACTTAAACTTAGTGAGCGCGTAAATGCTTCGCTGAGTGCTGAATGGATCAACTCGTCCGGTAAATACAAATTCCGCTATCGTCGTTTCAATCCCACCGGAGAAATCGCTTACGATACGACAGCAGTGCGTCAAAACGGCGATATTAACGCAGTCCGAGCCGAACTTAATCTTAATGGCACAATCACCGATGGCGATTGGCACTTCAAAGTGTATCATTATGATTCCGAACGCGGTATCCCCGGTGCTATAGTAAATAATGTATGGCGACGAGGAGAACGTGTATGGGATAATAACTCATTTGCACAAGGTAGTTTTACCAAGTATATGGGCAACTTCACCACCCTCGCCAATGTCAAGTATGCATTCTATCGCACCCACTATGTCAATAACGACGATAAACAGGTGAAAATCGATAACTTATACCGTCAGCGAGAATTCTACATCTCTACCGCTAATGAGTATTGTATTCAGCCGTGGTGGCGTGTTTCGGCAAGTTATGACTTTCAGTGGAATTCGCTCGAAGCAGATATGTACGGCTTCGCAAAACCCGACCGCTTTAGTCATATGGCCGCAGCAGCTACGGCTATCAACTTTAAGCGGTTTAAAGCCCAGGCAAGCGCAATGGGAACTTTTATCCATGACAATATAGAAGGTCAGGAGTCGTCAGTAGATAAAAGCGTATTCACGCCCGCTGTTTATGTGTCGGGTAACCCGTTGAATAATCGCGATTTCTCGGTGCGCGCATTTGTAAAGCGCTCGTTCCGTATGCCAACCTTCAATGACCTCTACTATGCCGATATGGGCAACTCAAAGCTCAATCCCGAACGTGTTACACAGTATAACCTCGGTCTGCTATACAACCACACCGGATATGGGCTTGTCAGTGCCGCTCGTTTGGGTATTGATGGATATATTAATCGCGTAAAAGACAAGATAGTAGCATATCCTAAAGGGCAGCAATTCCGATGGACTATGCTCAATCTCGGACTTGTAGATATAAAGGGAGTCGATGTGTCGGGCTTGATAACATTTAATCCGGCTAACGAGTTATATCTCACCTTAAGAGCGCAGTATACATGGCAACGAGCAATAGATATCACCAATCCAGCCGATAACTACTATCGCCATCAGATACCTTACATCCCACATCACTCAGGTTCGGCTGTTTTCAACGCAACATGGAAGGGCTGGAACCTCAACTGCTCGTATATCTATGTAGGCGAGCGCTATAATCAGCAGGAAAATATCCGATATAATTATACACAGCCGTGGTATACTACCGACCTTTCGGCAAGCCGCGACTTCCGTATCGATAAGGTGAAGATGCGCGCCCTCGTAGAGGTTAACAACGTATTCGCACAAGACTACGATGTGATAATCAACTATCCGATGCCAAAGCGAAACTATCGTATCACATTGTCAGTTGAAATATAACTAACCGCAAATGAAGTATTTGAAGATTTTTTTTTATTATTTTCTGCCCCTCATGCTGAGTGCCACGAGCTGTCGCGAGGACGAGCTCGTGGTGCCTGCTGAGTACGACGTAGTGCCTGTGTCGCCCGAATCTACTACAAAGATTCGCGGCTTCTATCTTGTCAATGAAGGTAATATGGGGTCGAATAAATGTACACTCGACTACTTCGACTACTTCACCGGTCTATACGCTCGTAATTTCTATGCCGAGCGAAATCCGACTGTAATCAAAGAACTTGGAGATGTTGGGAATGATATAGGTATATATGGTTCAAAACTTTATGTTGTAGTCAATTGCTCGCATAAAGTTGAGGTGTTGGATGCTTATACAGGGGTGCGTATCAGTCAGATAGATATACCGAATTGTCGCTATGTGCGTTTTCATCGTGGCAAGGCTTACGTGAGTTCGTACGTAGGTTCGGTTCTTATCGACTCAGAGGCTCCAAAAGGGGCTGTTTATGAGGTCGATACTACAAAACTTGTCGTAACTAAGAAAGTTACGGTAGGCTATCAGCCCGAAGAGATGGAAATCGTTGACGACTATATGTATGTAGCTAACTCGGGTGGTTATCGTCCTCCACAGTATGATAATACCGTGTCGGTCATTCAGATGGTCGACTTCAAGCAGGTGCGACAGATACCCGTTGCTATCAACTTAAATCGCATAAAGAAGGATAAGTATAATCAGTTGTGGGTCAATAGTCGAGGCGACTATATGGACTGTCCATCGCGTTTATATGTACTCTCGAAAAATAGGAGTAATAATCGGATGGAAGTAACTGATACACTCGATGTTGCGTGTTCGAATATGGCAATTCACGGCGATTCGCTTTACTACTATGCAACAGAGTGGAGTAATTATAGCCAAAGCAATGCTATTAGCTATGGTATTATTGATGTGCGTACACATGAGGTTATTTCAGAAAACTTTATCACCGACGGCACTGATGCCGATATAACCATCCCTTATGGAATAGCAATTCATCCCGAAACGGGTGATGTATTTGTTACAGATGCAAAGAATTACGTTAGTAGTGGAACTTTGTACTGCTTTTCGCGAGATGGCAAATGTAAGTGGTCGGTTCGCACCGGTGATATTCCTGCACATATAGCATTTTTACCAAGATGAGAATTGTTAATTATCCGATAATGACTACATTGCTACTCGGTTTAGTAGCTTGTAGCGAAGAAAGTCCGACTGTTAGTCTTGGCATCGACGATACTTATCGCATCGCGCGTATGCAGAAGTTGCTATTGCATCCGGCTCTAACCGGAGCGGAATATCGTTGGATGGTTGATGGAGAGGTGGTTAGTTCCGACCGCGACTATATATTCTTGGCAAAAGACGAGGGTACTTACCAAGTTAGCTTCGACATCATTGATGCAGCCACGCCTTTTCACTTCGATTTCACCGTAAATGTACTCCATGAAGAAGTAGAGTATAGCCCTTACATATCAAAAGTTTACGAGTTTTTGCCCGGCCCGGGGCAGCTTGTTAACGATATGCCTAAATATGTAGATGGAGATACGGAAGCAGATATGATTCAGAAGGTAGAAGGCTGTATATCAGGTAAAAATGATGAGATGATTTCTCTCGGTTCATTCGGAGGATATGTTACCTTCGGGTTCGACCATACAGTTGTGAATGTTCCAGGAGAAAAAGATTTCCGAATCTGCGGTAATGCTTTCTACGAGTTGAATAATTCTGATAAAAAAGGCGGTTCGAGTGAGCCGGGTATCGTCTGGGTTAGTTATGACACAAATTGCAATGGCGAGCCGGATGATGAATGGTATGAGCTCGCAGGTAGCGAATTTGGAAAAAAAGGGACTCGTAGAGGTTACTCACTTACCTATTATCGACCTGATAAGGATCATATTGCAGTGCCGGATGGTACATATATTAAAGATGCAGAGTATATCCGTTGGACCGATAGCGAAGGAAATAGTGGCTATGTGCAGATGAATATTTTCCACGGACAGAGCTATTATCCTCTTTGGCTTGAATCCGATAGCTATACGCTTACTGGTAGCTATTTGCCTAATAACTCAGAGGATACGAGCGGGGATGGGTCGTACTACGTACTATATTCTTACGATTGGGGGTATGTTGACAATCATCCCAACGATTTAGAAGACCTCAACAGTTTCGATATTGGATGGGCTGTGGATGCAGAAGGGCGTAAAGTTGACTTGCCGGGAGTAGATTTCATCCGAGTTCAGACTGCACTCAACCAGTATAACGGATGGATTGGAGAAACGTCGACAGAGATATCTAAAGCTGTTGACTTGAACATACCAATAGTATCTAACCAGTTATAAAATATTCTAATTCAATAAGAAATGCGAGAAAACTCCTCGTTTTTGTAGCCTTTTTGTATGATGCGATGCTTTCGTTGCATCGCAAACGGGGTATTATTGCCCAAATATATAACCTAATCATAAAGCGCTCGGCTGCCATTGGTGGATGAGCGCTTTTACGTCTAAGAGGCTAAATATTTAAACCGATAAATGGCAAAAAAGTATCATTTTGGCAAAAATCGAGTATTGACTGATTAGCATTTGTGCATTAATTGTGTTAAAATCGAAGTTTTTTTCTTGCGAAATGTTTAATGTATCAAAAAAATGCATTAACTTTGCGAAATTAATAGTCTATTGTTACAATGGAAAGAAGTGTAAATACGACTAAAATAGTGTGATTCAATAATTTATGTCTAATTAAATATAAGTATGAAAAAGCTGTTTCTATTACTTGTGGCGGTGCTCGCTATCGGCCTTTGTGCGTCGGCTCAGACGCGCACGGTTCAGGGTACCGTTGTAGACGACCTCTCTGACGAAGAGCTTATCGGCGTTTCGATTCAGGTAGTCGGCGACACCAAGTACAATGCTGTCACTGACGTAATGGGTAACTTCAGTATCAAAGTACCCGCGACAGCAAAGACTCTTGCATTCTCGTATATCGGTTTTAAGCCTCTTGAAGTGCCCATTACCGATAATATGCAAGTTCGTATGGTTTCCGACAATGAAGTTCTTGGTGACGTCATTGTTACTGCTTATGGTAAGCAGACCCGTTCGTCTTTCACCGGTTCAGCTGCGACCGTAGGTTCAGCAGCCATCGAAAAGACACAGGTAACCAACGTACTCGATGCGTTGGCCGGTAAAGTTCCCGGTCTTCAGTTGTCGAACGCATCTGGTTCACCCGGTGGTTCCGACCCCACAATCCGTGTGCGTGGTATTTCGTCAATTATGGCAGGTAACGACCCTCTTATTATTGTAGACGGATCTCCCTATACCGGCGATATCAACTCACTTAACACAAACGATATCGAGTCGATGTCAGTTCTTAAGGATGCTGCATCGAATGCTCTTTATGGTGCACGTGGTGCCAATGGTGTTATTATCATCACCACCAAACGTGCGAAACTTGGTGAAGCTGTTGTAACCGTAGACGCTAAGTGGGGTGCAAACAGCCGTGCTTCGCAGGACTACGACTACATTACCGATCCTCGCGAATACTACGAACAGTACTACAAAGCGCTCTATAACTACGCTACATATCCCAAACATATGTACACTGCGCCTACCGCATCGAATGCGCAGAATATCGGTGGTCTCGGCTATTCACCCGAGTACGCTACTCAGTGGGCTAACTCGGTGCTTTGCTCATCAGAAGCAACCGGTCTTGGCTATCAAATCTTTACCGTACCCAAAGGCGAATTCCTTATCGGTTACAACGGTAAGATGAATCCCTCGGCTACTCTTGGCTACCTCGCAGGTGATTACTGGATTACTCCCGACGACTGGATGAAAGAAACATTCAAAACCAGCCTCCGCCAGGAATACAACGTAAACATCTCACAGGGTACCGAACGTAGCAACGTTATGGCATCTATCAGCTACCTTGACAATCAGGGTATCGTAAACGCTCCTTCTGACTATCGCCGTTTCACCGGTCGTCTTAATGCCGACTTCCAGGCTAAGTCGTGGCTCAAAGTTGGTGCTAACGTTTCGTACTCTAACGTAAATGCCAACTCAAACGCAAGCAGCGGCGAAGGTAACTCGGCTTCTACCGGTAACGTATTCGCAGCGGCTACTCAGATTGCGCCTATCTATCCTATGTATATGCGCGATGCTAAGGGCAACATTATTGTTGACGACCTTGGTATCACACGTTACGACTACGGTGCAGGCCTCAACGCCGGTATGCGTCGTCCTATCCTCTCGGGCTCGAACGCCCTTTCTGATGCTATTCTTGGTGTTGATAAAAGCACACAGAACAGCTTCAATGGTACCGGTTTCGTAGAAATCCGTCTTCCTTACGACTTCACTATTACTTCGAACAATAACATCGGCCTCGTAGAACAGCGTGCTACCAGCATGGTTAACCCCTACTACGGACAATATGCTACTGTGGGCGGTACTATTGCAAAACAGCACGTTCGCAATACTGACTACACCTTCCAGCAGCTCCTTAACTGGAACCACACCTACGGTCAGCACAACGTAAGCGCACTTCTCGGTCACGAATACTACAAGACCAAATACGAATACCTCACAGGTTCGAAGTCTAACCTCTTCCTCCCCTCGAATGACGAACTCGCCGGTGCTATTACCGACAAATCGCCTGAATCAGGTAGCTCGATGTACAACAACGAAGGTTGGTTCGGTCGTGCGATGTATGACTACGACAATAAGTACTTCGCTTCAGGTTCGTTCCGTCGCGATGCATCAAGCCGCTTCCACCCCTCACACCGTTGGGGCTCATTCTGGAGCCTTGGTGGTGCATGGATTATCAGCAAAGAAGACTTCTTCGATGTTGATTGGGTGAACGTCCTCAAATTAAAAGTATCTTACGGTGAACAGGGTAACGACAACATCGGTAGCTTCCGTTACGTCGACACCTACTCATTGATTAACGCAAACGGCAGCCCTGCTGCATCTCCTTCATCTAAGGGTAACCCCAACATTAGCTGGGAAAAGAACGGTAACTTCAACGCCGGTGTTGAATTCGAACTCTTCAACGCTCGCCTCACCGGTCAGGTAGAAGGTTTCTATCGTACAACACACGATATGCTTATGTCGTTCCCCCTCCCCGCTTCTACCGGTTTCATGGGCTACTATGCTAACGTAGGTAACATGATGAATGCCGGTGTCGAAGTAGAACTTCAAGGCACCGTAATCCGTACACGCGACTTCGTTTGGAACCTCGGTTTCAACTTCACTTGGTACAAGAACAAAATTACCAAACTCCCCGAAGAACGTAAGGGTATGGAAGTTGACGGCTACAAGGGCTTCCAGGGTAGCGGTCTCTACTATGGCGAAGGCCTCCCCATGTACACCCTCTACTCATATCGCTATGCAGGCGTAGATAAAGAAACCGGTTTGGCTCTTTACTACAAGCGCGAACTCGACGATAATGGTAACCCCACCGGCAACCTTATCACAACTCACGATGGTAGCCAGGCCGATCAGTTCCTTATCAAGGGTATTCTCGCACCTATCTATGGCGGTATTAACACCTCATTTGAATACAAAGGCTTCGACCTCTCAGCTGCATTCAACTATCAGATTGGCGGTAAAGTAAACGACTCGAACTACGCATCACTTATGGGCGTTCCTACCACCGGTAACCGTGGTACCAACATCCACAAAGATATGGCAAACGCTTGGACTCCCGAAAATCCCAACTCGGACATTCCTCGTTTCGTATTCGACGACGATTACACCACTATGAGCTCTGACCGCTTTATGACCAATGCTTCGTATTTCTCAATCGAAAATATCAACTTTGGTTATACTCTTCCCAAGAATATCGTTCAAAAGCTCCAGTTGAGCCGACTCCGCGTTTACTTCGCAGCCGACAATGTATGGGTATTCAGCAAACGTAAGGGTCTTGACCCCCGTCAGTCAATGACCGGTGGTGTAAACAACACTTACTACGCTCCTATCCGTACTCTCTCAGGTGGCTTAACCGTAACATTCTAATCCGCTACATCAACAATGAAAGCAATATACAAATCTCTCGCAGCGGCTCTTATCGCAACGCCGCTCTTGACCGGATGTATCGAGGAGGCAGAGCCTACGACGATTATTACTGCCGATCAGCTCCAGAGCTCGCCCAAGGCTGTTGAGGCTCTTGTGTACGCACTTTCCGGTCACCTCAACAATGTAGGTACCCTCAGCTCAAGCTATCACTTTGACTGGGGTTATCCTTCGATGCTCCACATCCGCGACGTGATGACAGAAGATATGTACGTACGCGATGCCGGTGGCTACAACTGGTTCTCAAGCTGGAGTTCGAACGACGTAGCTCTCGGTGCCGACTACCTCATCTGTCAGTACTCTTGGAACTACTACTACGAGCAGATCCTTACTTGTAACAACGTGATGGGCAACATCGACCGCGAAGAAGCTAAGGCCAATCAACAGCTTGCATTCTATCTTGCAGCCGGTCTTACTGCTCGTGCGTATGTTTACCTCGACGTAGCTCGTCTCTACGAATTCCTTCCCACCGAATTCAATACCGGTGTATCAGCAGAAGGTAATAGCATTCTCGGTCTTACCGCACCTTGGGTAGACGAGAATACTACCGAAGAGATGGCTCACAATAACCCCCGTCTCACCCACGACGAGATGTTCGGCAAGATTCTCACCGACCTTACCGATGCACTCGAATACTTCGACCTTGGTATTAAGAGCGCCGACAAGACACTCGCAAGCCCCGGTGTTGCTTACGGTCTTCTCGCCCGTCTCTACCTTTGGGACGCTTCTTATAAAGCAGAAGTTGACCTTGATGCCGACGGCTCAACCGAAGCATACAACAAGGCTGCAGAGTACGCTCGCTTAGCTATCACCACTTCAGGTGCAACTCCTCTTACCCAGGAAGAATGGCTTGACAAGACTCGTGGCTTCAACGATTCTTCGTTCTCATCTTGGATGTATGCAGGTCAGTACGTACAGGAAGATGCTGCCGTACAGACTTCGCTCCTCAACTGGACTTCGTTTATGTGTAACGAACAGAACTTCGGCTATGCAGGTTCTGCAGCAGGTGCTTATACCGAAATCGGTGCTAGCCTCTACAACCGTATGAACGACCGCGACTTCCGCAAGCTATCATACAAGGCTCCCGATGACAGCCCTCTCGCCGACCGTGTTCCTTACATCGACGCAGAACACGCTGCCACTTACTTTGATTCGCCCTACATCGCAATCAAGTTCCGTCCCGGTAGCGGTAATATGGATGAATTCCTTATTGCTTGTGCAGTGGCTTATCCTCTTATGCGTGTCGAAGAAATGTATCTCATCGAAGCCGAAGCAGTCGCTCACGTTAACCCCGCCCAGGGCCGTCAGCTCCTTCTCGACTTCATGCGTACATATCGCTACTCGACCTATAGTACCAAGGTAACCAGTGAAGATGACGTTGTAGAAGAAATTATCTTCCAAAAACGAGTAGAACTCTGGGGCGAAGGTCAGTCATTCTTCGATATCAAACGTCTCAACTACTCGGTAGAACGTTGGTACAATGGTACAAACTTCGAACCAGGTCTTGATACATTCAACACCAACGGTCGCCCCGCATGGATGAACTTCGTAATCAACATGCAGGAAATAACCAATAACTCGGCTCTTGTAGGCTTCAACAGTCCCTCGCCTGCCGGTCTTTACGATCCTATCCGTCAATAACGATTAAATTCCTTTGACAATGAAACTTAACAAAATATTGACAGCAATTGCGGGCACCGCCCTTCTTTTTGGTGCTGTTGCTTGTTCGGAAGACAAGTACGAACCCGCTCCCGCGTTCGACGGTGTTGAAGTTTACTTCTCAACCGCCGATGCACAGACTGTCGCTATCCCCGAAGATGCGACCTCGGTTAGCGTTAAGCTCTATCGTAATGGCTCGGACGGTGAAGCAACAGTAAGCCTCAAGTCGACTGTAGTTGACAGCGAAGGCAACGCATGCGAATCTATCCTTACACCTGCAACTTCTGTAACTTTTGCAGCCGGTGCAGACGTAGTAGAAATCCCCGTTGCAGTTAAATTCGACCAAATCACTCCTGAAGAAGCATACGAAATCACTTTCACCCTCGATACCGAAAAGCAGAATCCTTACGGTTTGAGCGAACGTACTTTCAAGTTCTCGTATGCACCTTGGGGACCCTACCAGCGTATTGGTGGTACAGAAATGGCTAAATTTACCCTCTCAGGCTTCGGCGTACAAGACGAGGTAGCCGTTTATGCTGCTAAATCGATTGTTGCCGGTGATACCCGTGCTCGTCTTCAGTTTGGCGACGCATATTGCTACGACCTCAATGAAAACGAAAATGATTGGACTTGGATTGTCAACGGTAGCAACGCAACTGTAGTTATCGACTCAGTTGCAAGAACTGCGCAGATGGAACCTATGGGTACCTATGCAACCTACAATGGAGAAGAAATCTTTGTAACCGACGCTTATACTTACGTAACCGAAATCAACCCTTCAGCTTTGCCCGAAGGTTCTGACCCCAGCGATTTCTACTCAGTATATCGTCCCGAAGAAGGTCTTATCGGTCTCCTTACTATCTACTACATCAGCCAGGGCTTTATTATGCAGTCTACAGAATACTGGCAGCTCCCCGGCTACGAATCGTACTCGCTCGAAGCTACCTACGTAGGTAATATGTACTACAACGACCTCGAAGAAGAAGCGGCTAAAGTAAGTCTCTATCGTTCTGAAAGTATTGCATCGATGGCTTATACCCTCCACGATGGTGCGCTCACTTCAGAAGAAGCTAAAAATGCACTATCTGAAATGCTCTCTGAAGATAATATCGAATATATCTACGACCAGAAGGTTGACCTCGAATTCTACCTCCGTGAAGCAGGTCCTTACACTATGGTAATGGTTGGCTTCGATGAAGCAGGTGAAAGCCTCTATGCTACATACTATACCTTCAACTACAAGCCTTCAGTACCCTATACCTGGCGCACACTCGGTATGGCAGAATACACCGACGGTATCATCAGCTCAGGCTACGGTCTCGAAGCATGTACATGGGACGTTGTAGTAGAGCAGCATACTGAAAACCCCGGCGTTCTCCGTCTCGTTAATGCATACAAGCCCGGTAACGGTTGGGCTTATGCAGACGAGGCTAGCACAGTTCACAATGGTAACGACTTCGTTTACTTCAATATCGAAGATCCCACTTGTGTTTACATTGCAAGCGATTCACGCGCAGGTCTCGCCCTTAGCTCGAGCGAAGGTATGATTAAATTCTACTCGAAGGCAGGTCAGATGATTGAATCAGGTCGTCAACCCGCATTAGTTAAGCGCTTCGGTGTAGCCGGTACTCTCGATGATGAAAAGCACATCACATTCCCCGCTTCATCGCTTTACATCGGTCTTGAAGATTACAACGACGGTGCTTGGATGGAATCTAACCTTACCGACAAAGTTGATGTTGATGACTACCGCGATCCTTCAGGAAAAGTTGATACCGACGCTTACTATGCAGAACAGCTCAAGTATACAGGTGCTACTTACCTCGACCTCTCGAACTTCGATCTTTCGGGCAACGCAGAGTCTGTTAAGGTTCCTTACAAGTATAAAGCCGCATCTGTAACCGTTCCTTCGGTTCGTAAAGCTGCTGCAAAAGGCAAAAACGCTAAATTCATCTTGCGTTAATCCGATTCAGTGACAAAAAAGGGCGTGTCGCCCGTCGGCACGCCCAATATTAATAAATCAGGAAAAATCAGCTAAAATATAAAAACAATGAAGAAAGTAACGCTTTTTGCACTTTCGGCACTCGCGTTCAGCGTCGCAGCCTCAGCACAGGTAAAGCTCGATGCTACCGCGGCACAGCTGGTAAGCCTCGCAGCAGGTGATGCACAGGCAGCTCGTTCGTCAGACGTTCGCGCCCTCACACCTACTTACGGCGCCAATGATCAGGTAGCAGTAATTGTTACCGTGACCGACGGAAATGTCCTCACTGCGATCGAAAACCTCGGCGGCGAAATCGCTGACGTTCGTGGTGATATGGCTATCGTACGTCTTACCCCCGTTCAGATGCAGGACGTAGCAGAGTTGTCGGGCGTTCTCGGTATATCTCTCGGTTATGAAAACCGCACCCACCTTCTCAATGCACGTGCAGAATCACGTGTTGATCAGGTTCAAGCCGGCCTCGACCTTCCCCAGGCATACGATGGCACAGGTGTTATCTGCGGTTTGATGGATACCGGTATAGACCCCAATCACGTTAACTTCCTTAAAGAAGACGGTACTCCCCGAATCGAAAAGATGTGGGTAATCACCGGTTCCAACGGTGCAGTTCGTACCCTCACAGGCGCAGACAAAATCGCATCTTACTCAACCGACCTTTCAAGCTCAACCCACGGTACTCACACACTCGGTATCATGGCCGGTTCTTACAAAGGTAATGCCGATCTCGTTGCTACTATCAGCGACCGTACCGATGGTCTCTATAACCGTCGTAACGCTCCTGTTAAGTACTATGGTGTAGCTACCGGTGCCGATATTGCTCCTTGTGCAGGTACTCTCGACGGTAACAACGTTCTTATCGCAGCAGGTAACATCCTCGACTACGCAAAAGAACAGGGTAAGCCCGCCGTAATGAACCTCTCACTTGGTCATAACTTCGGTCCTCACGATGGTACTACCGCTGCTTGTAAGTACCTTGCAGAAGTTGGTAAGGAAATGCTTATCACAGTATCTGCAGGTAACGAAGGTGGTACTCCCCTCTACATCCACAAAGACTTCAAAGGTGGCGATAATGTAGTAAAGACAACACTCTCGAAAACAAACGACGTTGTAGGTGCAGTAGATATCTGGGGCTCTGATGAGACTCCCTTTGATGTTACTTTTGTAGCAGTAAATAAGAAAACCGGCGATGTAGTTTACTCGTATAAAGTGCCCGATTTTGCTGAAAACGACACCACTATGAGTATGTCAATTCAGCTTACAGGTACTTACTACAATATGCCTCAGTATATCCGCGAAACAGCTATCGACTCACTCTTCTCGAGCCGTAGTGCGGTTATCTTCAATAAGACTCTCGACCCCTCGAACAACCGCTTCAACGTTTATATCACCACTTCGCTTGGTACCGGTTCTGTTGCCGACATCGTTCCCGGTCTTATCGTAGAAGGTAAAGAAGGTGCAGCAGTTGATATGTATTGCAATGGATATACATATTTCTACAGCAACGGCATTGCAGGATATACCGCCGGTGATGACAGTGGCTCAATCAACGACCTCGCTTGTGGCGACAATATTCTTGCAGTAGGTGCTTATACCAACGTTAGCCGTTGGCCTTCACTTTCCGGTATTTGGTCGTATGAAGGTGCTGTAAAAGGCAGTATCGCTGACTTCTCTTCTTATGGTAAGAGCTTCGACGGCCGTCAACTTCCCCACATCGCAGCTCCCGGTCATGCAGTGGTAGCTTCATATAACTACTACTACCAGTCATCAGGTAGCAACCCCTACGGTGAAAAACTCCTCACCGCACGAGTTGCTCATGGCGATCGTGAAAGCTACTGGGAAGAAGCATCCGGTACATCAATGTCGGCTCCCCTTGTAGGTGGTATCCTCGCCCTCTGGCTTCAGGCTGACCCCACCCTCACTATGGACGATGTGATGGAAATCCTCGAAGAAACTGCTATCACCGACAGCTACACCGAAGCATCTCCCGAACGCTTTGGCTACGGTAAAATCGATGCTTATGGCGGTATCTGTAAAATCCTTGGTGTAAGTGCTGTAAATGATGTAAAGGTTGATAACGAAATCCTTGTTAACGAAACATCTGCAGGAACCTTCGGCATCTACGCACCCGGTGCAAGCAACATTGATGCAGCTCTCTACTCAATGTCGGGCGTTCTCGCTAATACAGTTAAAGCTAATGGCGAAGAAGCTACTATCTCTGCTGAAAACCTTACCGCAGGTGTGTATCTTCTCAATGTAACAGCAAACGGCAAGACCGTTACTCGCAAAGTTGTAGTTCGATAATGAATTGTAGTCTTTAATATGCGTGCCATCCTTTCAATAAGGGTGGCGCGTTTTTTTTTAATCCAAATTTCAAATTGGCCGCCACGTCGGAGATAGAGACGATTAATCGTATCTATAACAAAGGCAAGTATACTCCAAGGCTGAAGAGTGCTGACTGAAAATCCCCGATAGAGATAAATACTACTATAATTTCGACTCTCATGCGCTATTTTTGTGTCAAAAGAAAGAGTCGTATCATGGAAAAGAATACTAAATCGACGGTTCAACTTATTTGTGCCGTCTTTCTTGTTGTAATAGGAGCCGGACTCCTTATAGCCGGATTTATAGTGCCACCAACGGGAGAAGTGCATTCGTCCGTACTTGTTGCTTTTGGAGAGACCCTAACCTTTGCCGGAGCTATTTTTGGTATTGATTATCGGTATAAAAAATAGGGCACGAGGGTAGGTGTATAGATACGTGTAATTATGTCCCCAAAATTGCACCGAAAAGGACAATTAATTATACTTTGAGAGGGATTTTAATAGGGGAAAACTTGATATCGTTGCATCAATAGAGATAAGGAGTTATCCGGCTTGATATTTTGGTGCTCAATTATCCTTAAATCATGAAAAATATTTTTAAAGAATTGAGCCGAAAAGTCGAAAAAAAAATGTATCTTTGCAGCACGTTTGCACATAGACTGCCATCTATCGAACCTCGATAGAGTGTAATCTATTGCTTTCAACGTGTTTACACTACATTTGCCAATCGGCAAACAAGATTTGATGAAATAATTAAAGTAATAATATGATATCATCAGCCATTTTCGGAATTGAGAACAACGGCTTGCTGGGCGTAACCGCCCTGCTTACCGGCGCGGCTTTGGTGTTCTTGGCTCTATTTATAGCCAAGCTTATCTCGCCTCGTTCGTTCAACCCCCAGAAAGGGGAAGCTTATGAGTGCGGTATCCCTACCCGCGGCGAAAGTATGTCGCAGTTTAAAGTAGGTTACTATCTCTTTGCCATTCTGTTCCTCATGTTCGACGTCGAAACAGTATTTCTCTACCCTTGGGCAGTGCAAATGCGTGAACTCGGCGTCAATGGTTTGTTAAGTATTGCCGTATTCTTCGGCATCTTGGTGCTAGGCCTCGTTTATGCTTGGCGGAAAGGAGCTCTTGAATGGAAGTAACGACAAAAAGCATGCCCTACGAGGCGTGGAAAGACAACGAATACATCGAACAGCTCGTTAAGGAGCTGCAGGAAAGCGGCACAAATGTGATTGTCGGCTCGCTCGACAAGCTTATTAACTGGGGCCGCTCTAACTCTATCTGGCCTCTTACATTTGCGACTAGCTGCTGCGGTATCGAATTCGTATCGCTCGGTGCAGCACGCTTCGATATGGCACGTTTCGGATGGGAAGTTGCTCGTTCGAGCCCCCGTCAGGCCGACTTCATGATGGTTGCGGGTACTATCGTAAACCGTATGGTGCCTGTATTCCGCCGTCTCTACGATCAGCTTGCAGAACCTAAGTACGTTATCGCTTGTGGTTCGTGTGCAATCTCGGGTGGCCCCTTCCGTAAGAGCTATCACGTAGCAAAGGGTATCAACGAAATCGTACCTGTCGACGTATATGTTCCCGGCTGTCCTCCCCGTCCCGAAGCAATGATCTATGGTATCATGCAGCTTTCGCGTAAAATGAAGGTAGAGCGCTTCTTCGGAGGTGTCAACCGTCAGGAAAAACTCAAAGATTTTCTTGCCGCCCACCCTGTGGAAGGCGTTGAAGAATAACCCTCAACGACATCTTACTTATTATGGCTAATATCACCGAAAAGATAAGCAAGCTCTTCCCTCAGGCTGTCATTGAGGGCGACACCACTCCGATGGTAACAATTGCCAACGAGCAGTGGCATGACCTTGCCCTCGCATTGCGCAACGATGCAGACCTTAAGATGGACTACCTCGTTACGATCGTCGGCATGGACTGGAAAGAAAACCTCGGCGCAATCTACTATCTTATGTCGACCGAGTATAACAAAGTTATCGGCGTGAAAGTTCTCGCTGCAGGCGATCGTCAGCAGCCCACTATCCCCTCGGTAGCTGATGTTTGGAAGGTTGCCGTTACTTTCGAACGCGAAGTGTTCGACTTCTTCGGCATAATCTTCCTCAACAACCCCGATATGCGTCGTCTGTTCCTCAGCATCGACTGGGTTGGCTATCCCCTCCGTAAAGATTACGACGAAAATCCCGAACTCAACCCCATCTCGACCGAAAGTGAACGTCAGTCAGACTTTACCGACGTTTATACCCTCAATGCCGAAGGTGAGGTTGAAAAGCACGAAGAACGCATCTTCGAAAAGGAAGAATTCGTTGTTAATATCGGTCCGCAGCACCCTGCTACTCACGGAGTGCTCCGCTTCCGCACCTCGGTAGACGGCGAAACTATCAAGAAAATCGACGTTTACTGTGGCTACATTCACCGCGGTATCGAAAAACTTTGTGAGAACCTCACATATCCTCAGACTCTCCACTTTATGGACCGAATGGACTACTTCTCGGCCCATAACTATCACCACGCGCTCTGTATGCTTTACGAAAAAGCACTCGGCATCGAGATTAGCCGCCGTGCTCAGGTTATCCGCGTGTTGATGGACGAGCTTTCTCGTATCGCTTCGCACTGTCTCTTCATTGGCACCTACTGTATGGACCTCGGTGCGACCACAATGCTCTTCTATACCCTCCGTGTTCGTGAGCAGATTCTCGACATCATGGAACGTACTTGTGGCGCTCGAATGACATTCAACTATGAGTGTATCGGTGGTGTTATGCAGGACCTCCACGAAGACTTCGTAAAAGACGTAAAAGCGCTTCTCGCTGTTATTCCCGCCAATATTAAGGAATACAACGAAATCTTCACCGGTAACGTTATCGCTCGCGGTCGTCTTACAAATGTTGGTGTTCTCTCTCGCGAAGATGCTATCGCTTACGGTATCACCGGACCTTCTGGTCGTGCTTCAGGTTGGGCTTGCGACATGCGTAAACTCCAGCCTTACAGCATTTACTCAGAACTCGACTTCGAAGAAGTTGTGGCTACCGAAGGCGACTCAATGGCTCGTTTCAAATGCCGTTTGGCTGAAATCGAACAGTCGGCTCACATCATCGAACAGCTCATCGACAATATTCCAGATGGCGAATATTGCGTGAAAGTGCCCAAACTCATCAAACTCCCCGCAGGTAGCTGGTTCCAGCTTTCAGAAGGATGTCGTGGTGCATTTGGTCTCTACCTCGAAAGCGATGGTGGCAACAAGCCTTATCGTCTCAAATTGGCTACACCCTGCTTGCCCCAAGCTGCGGTTGTCGACCATATCACCCGAGGTCAGAAAATTGCCGACCTTATCACCATCGGCGGTTCGCTCGACTATATCGTGCCCGACATCGACCGCTAAGTCATTCCACTAAATAACGAAATCACCGCATCAGTAATCAATAAAGCATCATGCAAGATTTTTCACTTATCACATCGTGGATCGACAATGCGCTCCGCTCGATTATGCCCGGTTGGCTAACTACAACTGTAGAATGCCTTATCGTAGGTGTCGGATTGCTCTTGGTCTACGCTTTGCTGGCTCTATTCTATATATTCTACGAGCGTAAATTATGTGCTTGGTTCCAGTGCCGCCTTGGCCCGAACCGAGTTGGTCCTTGGGGTATCCTCCAGAGTTTCGCTGACATGTTTAAGATGCTCATCAAGGAAATTATCCGCCTCAACCACATCGACCGTTTCCTCTTCGCTCTTGCGCCCTACTTGGTAATCATCGCGTCGATGCTCTCGTTTGCCGTACTCCCTTGGGGTAACGGTCTTCAGATTATCGACTTCAATATCGGCATCTTCTTCTTGCTTGCCGTTTCGTCGATTGGCGTACTAGGTATCCTCCTCGCCGGTTGGTCGTCAAACAACAAATACACTCTTATCGGTTCACTCCGTTCGGGTGCTCAGATGGTCAGCTACGAACTTTCGATGGGTCTCTCAGTTCTCTGTATCGTATGTCTTGCCGGCACAATGTCGGTTCAGGGTATCGTAGCAGAACAAGAAGATCTCTGGTTTATCTTTAAGGGTCATGTGCCTGCCATTATCGCTTTCGTTATCTACCTTATCTCAGGTACAGCAGAAACCAATCGTGGCCCGTTTGACCTTCCTGAAGCTGAAAGTGAGCTTACCGCTGGTTATCACACCGAATATTCAGGTATTCACTTCGGTTTCTTCTACCTCGCCGAATATCTTAACCTCTTCATCGTATCGGGTGTTGCCGCACTCCTCTTCTTCGGTGGCTGGATGCCTTTGCATATCCCCGGATTCGAAGCGTTCAACAACCTTATGGACTACATTCCCTCGGTGGTTTGGTTTATTGGTAAGGCATTTGTCCTTTCATTTGTGATCATCTGGTTCAAGTGGACTTTCCCCCGTCTTCGTATCGACCAGCTCCTTACACTCGAATGGAAATACCTCCTCCCCATCAACTTGGTTAACCTCGTTTTGATGGTACTCGTAATCGTTTTCGGCCTCCACTTCTAATTCGAAAAACAAATTTCTAAATATCTCCCCCATGAGTGATATTAAAGGTAAAATCGCACAGGTTATCGGCCCGGTCGTTGACGTCTCTTTCGAAGGCGACGGTGCCGTGATACCACCGATTTACACCGCACTTGCAATCGACCGCGAAGACGGTACACAACTTATCCTCGAAGTAGAGCAGCACATCGGTGAAAATACCGTGCGTTGCGTAGCGATGGAAAGTACCGACGGCCTTCGTCGTGGTCTTCCCGTGACTAATCTTGAACGACCGATAGCAGTGCCTACCGGCGACCAAGTAAAAGGACGTCTTCTCAACGTTGTAGGCGAAGCTATTGATAAACTTCCAGCCCTCGAACGTGAGAACCTCCGCTCTATCCACCAACCCGCACCCGAGTTCGATGACCTTACTATCGGTACCGAAATCCTTTCGACCGGTATCAAGGTGATTGACCTCCTCGAGCCTTATAGCAAGGGTGGTAAAATCGGTTTGTTCGGTGGTGCAGGTGTGGGTAAGACCGTCCTCATCATGGAGCTTATCAACAATATCGCAAAAGGTCACGACGGTTTCTCAGTATTTACCGGTGTAGGTGAACGTACCCGTGAAGGTAACGACCTCCTCCGTGAAATGATTGAGAGCGGCGTTATGAAGTACGGCGATAAGTTTAAAGAAGGTCTTGAACGTGGCGAATGGAACCTCCATGACGTAGACGTTGAAAACCTTAAGAACTCGCAGGCAACCCTCGTGTTTGGCCAGATGAACGAACCCCCGGGTGCACGTCTTCGTGTAGCTCTTTCGGGTCTAACAGTAGCCGAACAATTCCGTGATCAGGGTGCCGGTGGTAAAGACGTACTTCTCTTCATCGACAATATCTTCCGTTTCACTCAGGCAGGTTCTGAGGTGTCGGCTCTTCTCGGTCGTATGCCTTCTGCTGTGGGTTATCAGCCTACCCTTGCCTCGGAAATGGGTATGCTTCAGGAACGAATCACTTCGACTAAGAACGGTTCGATCACTTCAGTACAGGCAATCTACGTGCCAGCCGACGACTTGACTGACCCCGCTCCTGCGACTACCTTCTCGTTCCTCGATGCAACAACCGTGCTTTCGCGTAAGATTGCCGAACTAGGTATCTACCCTGCTGTAGACCCCCTCGAATCTACTTCGCGAATCCTCGACCCCAATATCATCGGCGAAGAGCACTACAACACAGCTCAGGCAGTGAAGCAGCTCCTCCAGAAGTACAACGAACTCCAAGATATTATTGCAATTCTTGGTGTCGACGAACTCTCTGACGATGATAAACTCGTTGTTTCTCGTGCGCGTCGTGCTCAGCGCTTCCTCTCGCAGCCTTTCCACGTTGCAGAGCAGTTCACCGGTCTTCCCGGCGTAATGGTGCCCCTGAGCGAAACAATTCGTGGCTTCAAGATGATCCTCTCCGGCGAAATGGACGAATACCCCGAACAGGCATTCCTCAACGTTGGTACCATCGACGAAGCGATCGAGAAAGGCAAGAAACTTCTTGCAGAAGTAAAATAATAAAAGAACAACCGAAAACATAAACGCGCAATGAAGCTACAGATTATATCGGCACAAGAAGTGCTATATAGCGGCGAAGTGACATCGGTAATTTTGCCGGGTACGATGGGTGATTTTGCAGTCCTCCATAACCATGCCTCGCTGTTGTCGACTCTCTCTGCCGGCACTATCCGATATACAGATGCTACCGGCGCAAAGGGCGAAAGCCCCATCACCGGCGGTATTGCCGATATTGACAATAATGTAATTTCGGTTTGCGTATACTAATCCGGCCATGACTCGTATAAGACTCATATTACTCACATTGCTTATGGCAATCAGCTTCTCACCGCTCGCAGCGTCTGAGGCAGCTGAAGGTGGTTCAGAGAAAATCAATCCCAAGGAGATTATCTTTGAGCACTTGCTCGATGGCTATGGCTGGGAAGTGCCCTTCAACCATCACGTTCGTATTCCTCTGCCCGTTATCGTTATCGGCACCGATGGTCTCCACTGCTTTTCGTCGTCGCACGTAACACATGGAGAAACTTATACCGATGGCAACTGCCAATTCCGTATTGCCGGCAAAGATAGCGAGTACAATGGTAAGATTGTCGAAATCGTTGATGGAAAAGAAGTGCGTCCGACCGACTTGTCGATTACCAAAAACGTATGTGCACTCTTCATCACAGTTGCTATTATTCTTGGTGTGATGGTTTGGCTTGCATCGTTCCATCGCAAGCATCCGTATAAAGCACCTCGCAAAGGTCTCGGCGCAGTTGAAGCTTGTGTAACATTCGTATATAATGGTGTCATTAAACCTATTCTCGGTCCGAATGCAAAACGATTTGCACCCTATCTTCTCTCAGTGTTCTTCTTCATCTTGTTGATGAACCTTTTGGGACTTATCGTCATCTTCCCCGGTGGTGCCAACCTTACAGGCAACATTGCGGTAACAATGGTACTCGCAATCTGCACCTTTTTGGCTACAAACCTCTTTGGTAACAAGCACTATTGGAAAGATATATTTTGGCCCGATGTGCCCATGTGGCTTAAGTGTCCGCTCCCAATCATGCCCCTCATCGAAGTGTTTGGTATGTTTACCAAACCGGCAGCGCTTACAGTTCGTCTGTTTGCCAATATGATGGGAGGCCACATGATTGTTATCACTCTTACATTGCTAATCTTCATCTTCGCAGCGATTAGTCCGGCAGCCGGGTATGCGGCAACTCCAATCTCGTTCCTCTTCTCGCTGTTTATGCTTTTACTTGACGTACTCGTAAGTTTCATCCAAGCATACGTGTTCACAATGCTTTCGACAATCTTCATCAGTATGGCAAATGAAGAGCATCACGAAAAACATGAAGAAGTAGCAATCGAATCACCCGAAAAATAATAATTACAAACACTCACATAAATTCTGAAACTATGTTAGGACTTTTAGCAGAAATCGCTCCCGTATTGGGTCTCGGCGCCGCATTTGGTGCAGCAATCGCAGCAATTGGTGCAGGTTTAGGCATTGGTAAAATCGGCGCATCAGCAATGGAAGCTATCGCCCGTCAGCCTGAAGCAGCAGGTGACATCCGAAGCAACATGATCGTTATCGCAGCTCTCGTCGAAGGTGTTGCACTCTTCGCAGTTATTGTTTGCGCCCTTACACTCTTCCTCTAATCACCTTCTCGCTGACTAAATGGAACTATTCACTCCCGATTTCGGCCTAGTATTCTGGATGTTCGTCGCTTTTGGCGTACTCTTCCTCGGTTTGTGGAAGTTTGCCTGGCCCGTCATCCTTAAAAGCGTAGACGAACGCGCTAACCTTATCGATAAGGGTGTGGAATATGCTCAAGCGGCCAAAGAACAGCTCGACAACGCGCGTCAAGAGGCTGAAACATACCTCAACGAAGCTCGCCGTCAGCAGGCCGACATCCTTCGTGAAGCCGACAAGATGAAAACACAAATCATCGAGCAAGCTCGCGAGGCTGCACAGGCTGAAGCTCAGAAAGTCATGGATAGCGCTAAGCTCCAGATCCAACAGCAGCAGAAAGAGGCTCAGCAACAATTCCGCAACCAGGTAAGCGAATTTGCCATTCAAATCGCTGGCAAAATCGTTAAAAACCAAATGCAGCAAGACGGCGCCCAGAATAAACTGGTCGACGCCATGCTCGACGAGATTGAGAATAATAACTAATCATGGACAAAGGACTTATCCCCCGCCGCTACGCAAAAGCACTTTACGAAGTAGGTAAAGAGCGCAACGATAATGATGCGCTCTATGCTATGATGCAAACTCTTGCCGCATCATTTGCAACACATCCGGCTTTAGTATCCACTATCGCCAACCCCTTCGTGCCCGAAGCCGATAAATTGTCGCTTCTTACTAACGCTGTCGGTGGGTCGAAAGGTAGTAGCAATGCTACGTATCTCGACTTTATCAAGCTACTCGGTCGCAACCGACGTATCGACATGGCTTGGGATATAGCCCGTGCGTTCATCGATCTCTACCGCACTCAACACGGAATTTACCGTGTTGCAATTACAAGTGCAGCCGCTTTGGGCAAAAGCGAGTCAGCCCGTCTTGAGGCTATTATCGCAAAGCACATCGGAGAGGGCACGATGGAGTACTCATACTCTGTTGATCCCGCTCTTATCGGCGGCTTCACAGTGACAGTCAACTCGGAGCGCCTCGATGCCTCTGTAGCAACGCAGCTTAAGCAGCTGCAGGTGCAACTTGTCGACTGATTTAATCTCTCTTATCTATCAACAATACTTAACCAGCAAGCTCACGCACATTAAATGATAAATCCCAGCGAGATTTCTGAAGTATTAAAGCAACAGCTCGAAAACGTCAACTCAAAGGTTACCTTCGAAGAAGTTGGTACCGTCCTTGAGGTAGGCGACGGCGTTGCCCACGTCTATGGCCTCGACCAAGTCGGAGCTAACGAACTTGTTGAGTTCGAGAACGGCGTAAAAGGCGTGGCCATGAACCTTGAGGAAAGCAATGTCGGCGTTATCCTTCTTAACAACGTCAACAAAGTTACCGAAAACATGACCGTTCGCCGCACCGGCGAAATTGCGTCCATCCCTGTGGGCGAAGGCTTGCTGGGACGCGTAATCAACATCCTCGGCGAACCTATCGATGGTCGTGGCCCTATCAGCGGCGACCTCATCCGTCTTCCCCTCGAGCGCAAGGCTCCCGGTGTTATCTATCGTCAGCCTGTAACCCAGCCCCTCCAGACCGGTCTTAAGGCTATCGATGCCATGGTGCCCATCGGTCGTGGTCAGCGCGAACTTATTATCGGCGACCGCCAGATTGGTAAGACCGCTATTGCAATCGACACAATCATCAACCAGCGTAAGAACTACGAAGAAGGTAAGCCCGTATACTGTATCTATGTAGCGATTGGACAAAAGGCTTCGTCTATCGCATCGCTCGTACAGACCCTCCGCGACAATGGTGCTCTCGATTATACTGTAGTCGTTGCCGCTACCGCATCTGAGTCGGCAGCTATGCGCTACTTTGCTCCCTTTGCAGGCGTTGCTATCGGTGAGTACTTCCGCGATACCGGTCGTGATGCTCTTATCGTATACGACGACCTTTCAAAGCAGGCTGTTGCTTATCGTGAAGTATCGCTTATTCTTAAGCGTCCTTCGGGTCGTGAAGCATATCCCGGCGATATTTTCTACCTCCACTCTCGTTTGCTCGAGCGTGCCGCAAAGATTATCGACAATCAGGAAGTGGCATCTCAGATGAACGACCTCCCCGCGCCTCTCAAACCTATCGTTAAGGCAGGTGGCTCGCTTACCGCACTTCCTATTATCGAAACTCAGGCAGGCGACGTATCTGCATACATCCCGACCAACGTAATTTCGATTACCGACGGTCAGATCTTCCTCGATACTGCGCTCTTCAACCGTGGTATTCGTCCCGCCATTAACGTAGGTATCTCGGTATCTCGTGTTGGTGGTAACGCACAGGTGAAAGCTATGAAGAAGGTTGCAGGTACTCTTAAAATTGACCAAGCTCAGTTCCGTGAACTCGAATCGTTCACCAAATTCGGTGGCGATATGGACCCCGTAACTGCCAAAGTAATCGACAAAGGTCGAAAGAACGAACGTCTACTCATTCAACCGCAGTACCGTCCTCTTCCCGTAGGCGAAGAAATTGCTCTTATCTTCTGCGGCGTACACGGATTGCTTGAGAATGTTCCGATGACCGATGTCGCTGAATTCGAAAAACAATATCTCCAGTTGCTCAAGGCTCGTCATGCCGACGATGTTTTGCCTCTCCTAACTCAGGGCAAACTTACCGACGAAGTGGCAGAAAAGCTCACTGTAGCAGCAAAAGAAGTTTCAGCTCGTTTTAACTAATTAGCAAACTATAAAGAACGGTTGTTGCAGAACACCGATGTTCTGCAACAACCATTAAAAAACAACTCCAATAGCAAATGGCAACATTACGCGAACTAAAAGGCCGTATCGGCTCGGTTGCTTCTACAGAGAAAATAACCGGCGCGATGAAAATGATCTCCTCAGCTAAGATGCATAAGGCTGAAGGTGTGCTCCGCCGTTTGCAACCGTTCCGCCAATGCGTGCAGACGGTAATAGGCAACCTCCTGTCGTCCGATGCAGCCGTGAGCTCGCCTCTGACCGAACAGCGCGATCACATCAGCCGTGTGGCAGTAGTAGTTTTTGGTAGCGATGACGGCCTTTGCGGTGCTTACAACGTCAATATCTTTAAAGGCCTTCTCGAGACTATCGCTACACTTCGCAACGAACTCGGTCAGGACCTGCAGATCGAAATCGTTACCGTTGGCAAGAAGATGTACAGTGCCATAGATAAAATCTGTACTAAGGATAGCTACCTCACACTCTCAACCATGCCCGGTATCGACTCTAAAAGCGATGGCGAAAGCATAAAAGAATTTGCGAAGCACTTTGAAGAACGATTCCTCAATGGTGAACTTGATAGGGTAGTCCTACACTATATGCACTATTATACAGCAGGCAAACAGCGTCTCGTCAATGATTGCTTCCTACCACTATCGCAGGAAACTCTCTCGGGAAATTCTAACTCAAAAGCATCAAGCCGCCCCTATCTTTTTGAGCCCGATGCAGCCACAATCTTCGGAACTGTCCTTCCGATGTATCTCTTGTCGATGATGCAAGAAGCATTTGCCGACAATCGCGCAAGCGAACAAGCAGCTCGAGTGATGGCCATGCAAAGCGCCAACGACAACGCTCAAAAGCTCCTCGAGCAACTTCAACTTGAATACAACAAATTGCGTCAGCAAGGTATTACCAACGAACTCCTCGATATTGTCGGAGGTCAGGTACGCGATTGATGCAATCATTAAATATAGAACAAACCATAACGTAACACTCAAAAATACATTCATGGGTAGTGTAAAAGAATATTTTTCATCTTTAGGTACCGGCATCGCCAGCCTTGTTAAAGGCATGAAAGTGACCGGCAAGGAATTAATCACTCCTAAAATTACGGAGCGATATCCCGAAAACCGCCTCACACAGCATGCGGCAGAGCGATTCCGCGCTGAGTTGAAACTTATCTATGATGCCGAAGGCAATCACAAATGTATCGCTTGCGGTAGTTGTGAACGCAACTGTCCTAACGGCACCATCACTCTTGAGACTAAAATGGTGACCACCGCTCAAGGCACCAAGAAAAAGAAGCTCGACAAGTACTTGTATGACCTCGGTAGCTGTACTTTCTGCCAGCTTTGTGTGACCAACTGTCCTACTTCGGCTATTCAGTTTGATAACGACTTCGAACAGGCTGTATTCACACGCGAAAAGCTCGTTAAGCAGCTCAACTATCTCCCCGAAAAGCCCGAGCCCGAGCCTACTCCCGAAGAACTTGCTAAAATCGCAGCTGAACGCGAAGCAAAAATAGCTGAAGCAAAAGCTAAGGCAGCTGCAGCTAAAGCAGCAAAAGAAGCAGCCGAAGCTGCTGCTCCCGCTGCCGAAAAATCTGAAGAAAATAAATAAACCAAAATATGGAATCAGTAGGAAGTTTAATCATGTACCTTATCGTCGCATTGGCGATGATAATCTTCTCAGTGATGGCCGTAACGACACGAAAGATCCTTCGTGCTGCCACCTACCTGCTGTTCACCCTCTTTGCCGCTGCCGTGGTTTACTTCATGCTCGACTATGAGTTCCTCGGTGCAGTGCAGATAGCGGTGTACGCCGGTGGTATTGTGGTTCTTTTCGTTTTTGCCATCCTTCTTACGAGCCGTCCGGGCGACAATACCGAACGTCTGACTTCGAAGTCACGCCTTCTCGGTGGAATCGCAGCGCTTGCAACATTGGTAATCGCAGGTTATGCCCTCGTTAGCCGTTGCATGGTGTTTGCAGCAAAGCCCGCAATGGAAGCACCCGACATGAAAGCCATCGGCTCTACGCTCCTTGGCACCGGTGCCGGTGAATATCTGTTGCCGTTTGAGGCAGTCAGTGTGCTCTTGCTCGCATGTATAATCGGTGGCGTAGTAGTTGCCCGTAAACGTTGATTGCTCTATGGAAATAACTGCTATATTCTATCTTGTGCCCGCACTGATTATGTTCTGCTGCGGCGTCTATGGTTTTATCACACGCAAAAATATGATTGCGATGTTGATTTCGCTTGAGCTTATGCTTAACGCTGTAGACATCAACTTTGTGGTATTCAATCGCTTTCTCTACCCCGAGCAAATGGAAGGTATGTTCTTTACCCTCTTCGCTATTGCAATCGCCGCTGCAGAGACTGCGCTCGCTATCGCGATTATTATCAACATTTTCCGAGCTGTCAAGAATATCGACGTTCGCTCGCTTAACGAAATGAAATTCTAAGCACTATGGATGTGACAATTCCTATCCTGATACTTGCCATCCCGCTGATTATGTTCATCTTCCTCGGCCTTTGTGGCATGAAGATGCCTCATAAGGTTGCGGGTATCCTCGGCACCCTCGGCATGGGCACCGTCATGGTGCTTGCATATTTCACCGCTTACACTTACTTCTTTAGCGGTGCTCAAGAGTTTATCAACGCTGCCGGCGAACGTCTTCAGTACATTGTATTTGACCAGACTTGGCTCCAGTTCTACGATAAACTTGCTATCAACCTCGGTTTCCTCCTCGACCCGATTTCAGCCATGATGCTCGTGGTTATCACCACTATTTCATTCATGGTTCACCTCTATTCGCTCGGTTACATGCGCGACCATCACGGAGTATATGAGCACGGATTCCAGCGTTTCTACGCTTTCCTTTCGCTCTTTAGCTTCTCGATGCTCGGCCTCGTCGTTGCAACCAACATTTTCCAGATGTATATCTTCTGGGAGCTCGTGGGTGCTTCGTCATACTTGCTCATCGGTTTCTACTACACCAAACCATCGGCAGTATCGGCTTCTAAGAAAGCGTTCATCGTAACCCGTTTCGCCGACCTCGGTTTCCTCGTCGGTATTCTCGTGCTTTCATTCTACACCGGCACTTTCAACTTCACCGACCTTACTTCAATCCCTGTTGAAGGTATGGCGGGTGTAAGCCAGGTTAGCTCGGCTACAGCAGAAGGCATTAAGAACATCTTCGCAACTAGCGCAGCTCCCGTATTTATGGGTGGTTCGGTGCTTACTTGGGCTCTCGTACTCATCTTTATGGGTGGTATGGGTAAATCAGCTATGATGCCCCTCCACATCTGGCTCCCCGACGCGATGGAAGGTCCTACCCCCGTATCGGCCCTTATTCACGCTGCTACCATGGTTGTTGCAGGTGTTTATCTCGTAGCTCGCCTCTTCCCCCTCTACTTGATGGAAGAAGTAGCGCTTCAAATCGTAACTGTTGTAGGTGCACTCACCGCATTCTACGCTGCTATGGTTGCTTGCGTTCAGCTCGACATCAAACGTGTACTTGCATTCTCTACCATTTCGCAGATTGCGTTTATGATGGTTTCGCTCGGCGTATCACGTCCCGAAGTTCACGAAAACCTCGGTTATATGGCGTCGATGTTCCACCTCTTCACACACGCAATGTTCAAAGCCCTCCTCTTCCTTGGCGCAGGTGCTCTCATCCACGCTATTGGCTCGAACAACTACACCGAAATGCACGGACTCCGCAAGTATATGCCCATCACACACTGGACATTCCTTATCGGCTGTCTTGCAATTGCAGGTATCATCCCCTTCTCAGGCTTCTTCTCGAAAGACGAAATCCTCAGCAGCTGTCTTGGCAATAGCACACTCGCTTACGTTTGGATGTCGCTTGTTGCCGGTATGACCGCATTCTATATGTTCCGTCTTTACTACCTCATCTTCTGGTGGAAAGAACATAAAGTACAAGAAGGCCACCACGCACCCCACGACCAGCCTTGGACAATGAGCTTACCCCTCATCATCCTTGCTGCCGTATCTTGCGTTTCAGGTCTTATCCCCTTCGGCGAATTTGTTACCTGGAATGGTCATAGCTACGATTTTATGGCGCACTTCAACTGGAACGTTGCTGCAATGAGCCTCGTAGTTGCTCTCGTAGGTATCGGTCTTGCTACAGTAATGTACCGTAAGGAGAATGCACTTCCCTCGAAACTTCGTAATGCACTCCCCAACCTTTGGACATGGTGCTTCCACCGCTTCTATTGGGACGAACTCTATATGTTCATTACTCACAAGATTATCTTCAACAGCGTATGTCGCCCCTTGGCTTGGTTTGACCGCCACATCATCGATGGTACTATGGACGCGTTCGCAGTTGTTGCCAACAAGGCATCCGACGCAATCAAACCCCTCCAGTCGGGTCAGGTTCAGATGTACGTATGGTACTATTTGATCGGTGTACTCGCACTCGCAGGTATAACAGTCCTCTGCCTTATCTGATTAATCACCAACGGTGCAAACACATTAAATCAGTAAATCAAGATGTTTTCAAATATATTAATCTACTTTGTAGTAATCCCGCTGCTCATGCTCGCGGGTACCGGCTTATGCCGTAACATCCGACAGATACGTGCCGTTGCCGTGGTTGGCTCTACTGCGCTTATCGCATTGTCGGTAGTGCTCTTGCTGCAATACCTCGACCTTCGTGCTGCCGGCGAAACAGCTCCCATGCTTTTCACCGACTCATGGACTTGGTTTGAACCTCTGCACATCAACCTCGCTGTCGGTGTCGACGGCATCTCGATTGCAATGATTTTGCTTTCGTCTGTTATCCTCTTTACCGGTTCGTTCGCTTCGTGGACTATCGCTCAGCCTAAAGAATTCTTCCTCTGGTTGATCCTCCTTTCAACCGGTGTGTTCGGCTTCTTTATCTCTGTGGACCTCTTCACAATGTTCATGTTCTACGAAGTTGCGCTTATCCCTATGTACCTCCTTATCGGCGTATGGGGATCAGGTCGCAAGAACTACTCGGCAATGAAGCTTACCCTTATGCTTATGGGTGGCTCGGCATTCCTTATGCTCGGCCTCATCGGCATATACTATCACTCGGCACCTGCCGGTGAACAACTCACATGGAATATCCTCGAAATTGCTGCTAAAGACGCAATCCCCCATGGTTGGCAGCAGTTCCTCTTCCCCATGACCTTTGTTGGTTTCGGTGTTCTTGGTGCAATGTTCCCCTTCCACACATGGAGCCCCGACGGTCATGCGTCAGCACCTACTGCAGTGTCAATGCTTCACGCAGGTGTACTTATGAAACTCGGTGGTTACGGCTGCTTCCGTGTAGCTATCTACCTCATGCCTTACGCCGCTCACGAGCTTTCTTGGATCTTCCTTATTCTTACCGGTACTTCGGTTGTTTACGGTGCATTCTGCGCTTGCGTTAAGACCGACCTTAAGTACATCAACGCTTACTCATCAGTATCGCACTGCGGTCTCGTGCTTTTCGCAATCTTGATGCTCAACACTACCGCAATGACAGGTGCTATCATGCAGATGCTCTCGCACGGCTTGATGACCGCCCTCTTCTTCGCCCTCATCGGTATGATCTACGGACGTACTCACACACGTGAAATTACCGAAATGGGTGGTATGATGCAGATCCTTCCCTACTTGTCGGTTTGTTATGTGATTGCAGGTTTCGCTTCACTTGGTCTTCCCGGCTTGAGTGGATTCGTAGCAGAAATGACAATCTTTATCGGTTCGTTTGAAGCCGGTATGGCAGACTTCCTCAGTGGAGCCGGTTCACTCCGCCTCGTATTCGCTGTTGTTTCTTGCTGCTCGATTGTTATCACCGCAGTCTACATTCTCCGTGTAGTTGGTAAGCTCCTCCTCGGTCCTGTTCACGACGAACACCACCGTACACTCACCGATGCAACATGGTGGGAACGTCTCTCAACCGCCGCTCTCATTATCTGTGTAGCAGCTATCGGTTGCTTCCCCAACTTCTTCGCCAACTTGATCAAAACAACATTCACACCCGAGATTTTCGCAGTTCTCGGCATGTAACCCCTAAGGAATAAATTGCAATGGATTACTCACAATTTTTAGCTATGAAGCAAGAGATTGCCATTTTGGTAGTCTTCCTGCTGGTATTCCTCTACGATACCTTCATGCCGAAATCGTCGCAGAAAGCACTTCCTGCTTTTGCTGCCGTCCTCACCCTTTTGGTGACAGCTGCAGGTTTCTGCCCCAACTGCCTCGCTCCGGCTTCTAACATTACCGCATTCGCAGGTATGTACGAAACATCAACTGTTATCGCTGCAATCAAAGGCATCCTCAACGTAGGTGTTGTTATCGTACTTATTCAATCGATTAACTGGGCTAACAGCGAAAAAATGACTATGCGCCGTGGCGAGTTCTACGAACTTCTCCTCGTTACTCTCTTCGGTATGTACCTCATGATTTCGGCTCGTCACTTCCTCCTCTTCGTTATCGGTCTTGAAAGTGCATCTCTCCCCTTGGCTGCTATGGTTGCCTTCGATAAAAACCGCTACGAAAGTCACGAGGCTGCTGTAAAGTATATCCTTACCGCAGTATTCTCGTCGGCAGTATTCATGATGGGTCTCTCATTCGTTTACGGACTCACCGGTTCACTATACTTCGAGAAGATCTACTTCGCACTTACCGGCGAACTCAACACCCTTCTCATCGTAGCTCTCGCATTTGTCATCTCAGGTATCGGTTTCAAGCTCTCGCTTGTTCCTTTCCACCTCTGGACTGCCGACGTTTACCAAGGTGCCCCTACCTCGGTTACATCATACCTCTCAGTAATCTCTAAGGGCGCAGCAGCATTCTCGTTCCTCGTGATTCTCGCTCAGGTATTCGGTAATCTCTACAGCCAGGTATGGGAATGGATGCTTTACGCAATCATCATTCTCACTATCACAATCGGTAACCTCTTCGCCATCCGTCAGCGCAACATGAAGCGCTTCCTTGCATTCTCGTCAATCTCTCAGGCCGGCTATATTATGCTCGGTGTGATTGCTTTCAATGCAATGGGTTTGGCTGCGTTGATGTACTACATCCTCGTTTACATCTTCTCTAACCTTGCAGCCTTTGGCGTTATCGGAGCAATCGAAAATGCAACCGGTCGTGTATCGATGGACGACTATCGCGGTCTCTATCGTACCAACCCTCGTCTTTCAGTAGCGATGATGCTTGCTATGTTCTCACTCGCAGGTATTCCTCCTTTCGCAGGCTTCTTCTCGAAGTTCTTCATTTTCACCGGAGCAATCAACCAGGGTAGCATCGCTATCTACGTTCTCGTTCTCATCGCTCTTATCAACACTATCATCTCGCTCTACTACTACCTTCTCGTAGTTAAGGCAATGTTTATCAGTGAAGAAGATTGTGTTATCGCCAACTTCCGCAGCTCATGCAGCGAACGTTTCGGCCTTTGGATCACTGTAGGTGGTATTCTCCTCCTCGGTATCGTTAGCTTCTTCTATAGCTCACTCCTCAATATCACTGCCGACAGCGCAATGAATATGTACTTCATCGGCTAATAGCCGTCTAACGCAATATAACGCCCGCTACGGCTCTCGTAGCGGGCGTTTTTATTATCTAATCATAATTTCTGAAGTCGTCGATTGTAGCGCTATTCTGCCCCTCCGTTGGCATGGATGTTTATGACTCTTTTCTTTTTTTCTGTCTTCGGATGACGACCTGAGCCCTTGAAAAGCAAAAATCGCGTTATAGTCGTAAAGCAGTAATCTGTAGCCTTATCATCCATTTAGGCGTCTTATCCTTTCGGCTATCCGGCGAAAGTGCATGGCTGTATTTGGAATATAAATCGCACTAATAGCCTCAAATATGGCTTCAGGATGTCTTTGGTTGGCATCGGCGAGAGAGTGCTGCGTGTGATACCCAGATGCGCTTAACTTGCGAGTCTCTGCAAGCAAGGAGGTTGTTATCTCGCGTAAAGAGAAGAACTTTACAATCAAATGTACCCAGCATTAGAATTGTTTAGAGTATTGCTCACCACATTTTCGCGGCTTTAAGCAAGAATTTTTGACTTGTCAAGCAAATTTATTACCTGACAATTGAGCGGCTGTCCGCTAAAATGACTATTTTTGTGCATGGTTATTTATTTTTGTTTGGCGACATAAAATAACCAATCTGTAATAGATGTCTGTCCTAATTTTATATCGTATCATAAAATTTCATCGGACAGCAATATAAGAAAATAATAACCGCATATAATGCAAGCAATAATCTTAGCGGCCGGTATGGGCCGTCGTCTAGGCGAATTTACAGCCAACAACACCAAGTGTATGTTAGAGGTTAATGGCGTACGTCTTATCGACCGTATGCTGGGACAACTCTCGAAGTTGAATCTTTCGCGTATTGTGATTGTTATCGGCTACGAGGGGCAAAATCTCAAAAATTACATTACGAAGAATTATCCCGATTGGCCTATCGTTTTCGTTGAAAATTCTGTGTACGATAAGACTAATAACATCTATTCGTTGTGGCTTGCTCGCGGTTATATGGCTGAGGATGAAACTCTCCTACTTGAGTCAGACCTTATTTTCGAAGATGCAGCTCTTAAGGCAGCTGTTGAAAGCGAATATCGCGATTGTGCCTTGATTTCAAAATATGAAACGTGGATGGATGGCACTATGGTTCGTATCGACGACGACAATAACATTGTCAATTTCATCCCCAAGAAAGCATTTAAGTACAGCGATACTGATTTCTACTATAAGACGGTGAATATCTATAAATTCTCAAAAGAATTTGTTGTCGACCACTATCTTCCTTTCCTCGAAGCATATATCCGCGTACTTGGTGAAAATGAATACTATGAACAAGTATTGCGCGTAATCACCCTTATCGACAATGCCGGCATTAAAGCTCTGCCAATCACCGGTATGCACTGGTACGAAATCGACGATGTTCAAGACCTCCGCATTGCCGAAACCATATTTGCCGAGCCCGAGCAACGTCTTAAGAAAATTCAGCAATCGTTCGGCGGATATTGGCGTTATCCCGGATTGCTTGATTACTGCTATCTTGTCAATCCCTACTTTCCCCAAAAGCGAATGATTGATGAGATGAAAGCCAACTTCGAGCCACTCCTTCGCGACTATCCGTCTGGTATGGGTGTCAACTCACTCTTAGCATCGAAGTACTTCTCACTTCGCCACGACT
>CAZYYV010000004.1:0-54947 GCA_964651295.1 uncultured Bacteroides sp. | reverse complement strand
TAAGGGCGCGACCCAACCACTTCGTGAATGCGAGTGAGTAGTTGGGCTGCGTAGCTGTAAGGCGCTTGCGTTGAAGTATGCGACGAGATTTGAGCACTTTGTATAGTTTTGGTGCAAAGGTAGGATTGGGAGAGGGGGAATGATTGTAGAATTTTTATTCGGTGGGGGAAATCTCGTTGATGGTCAGTCGTCTCGCGACCCACTCACGTGGGTTTGATATATTATCAGAGCATTAAACGAGTGGTCTCCGCCAAGTCTACGACCACTCGCTATTTTTTGCGACCTGCTCATTGCAGGTCATGCGCAACGGACTTAATGACAGTTTAAAGGGGAATTTTTGCCTTTAAACTGTGTTAATTTACTGTTAAGATAGGATGTAGGCGCGCGATATTGATTAAATTTGCAGATTAAAGGGCTTTATAGCCAATCAATCACGAATATGAAAAAATACAATATCGTCAACAACGCCTTAGGTTGGCTGTGCTTTGTCATCGCAGCAGCGACCTATCTGCTCACTCTAGAGCCAACGGCGAGCTTTTGGGATTGTCCCGAATTTATCTTACAAGGAGCAAAACTCGAAGTAGGCCACCCACCGGGCAACCCCATCTTTATGCTAGCCGCCCGATTCTTTATCACCCTCTTTGGCGGCTCGATGTCAACGGCAGCGTTGGCAGTAAATAGTATGTCGGCACTATTGAGCGCCGGGACAATCTTATTGCTATTCTGGTCTATTACGCACCTCATCAAACGCTTGCTCGTTAAAGACGACGCAACAGATGTGAGCCCATGGCAGATGTTGCTTATTATGGGAGGCGGCCTATGTGGCGCCCTCGCATATACGTGGAGCGATACCTTCTGGTTCTCAGCCGTAGAAGGCGAGGTCTATGCATTCTCGTCGTTCTGTACTGCATTGGTTGTATGGCTGATGTTTAAGTGGGAAAATCGCGCAGATTTACCCCACTCCGACCGTTATTTGGTGCTAATTGCTTATGTAATCGGAGTATCGATTGCGGTCCACCTACTCAACTTGCTCTGTATCCCTGCACTAGGACTTATTTTTTACTACCGTAAATATAAGGATATCAACGCAGTCGGCTCACTCATTGCATTGGGCATATCGTGTGTTATAGTTGGAGCTATCCTTTACGGACTCGTCCCCGGCTTCGTGCAGGTTGCTCAGTGGTTTGAGCTATTCTTTGTGAACGTATGCGGAATGTCGTACAATATGGGAGTGCTTATTTATGCCGTACTCCTTGTAGTAGTGTTTATTCTCGCGATTCGCGGACTGTACACCAAGCCCAACAGCGGCTCAACTCGTTTCTTAACAATCCTTTCCATCGCGCTCTCGGGTATGCCATTCATCGGACACTCGGTGCTCATCGGCACACTCGTAATTGCAGCGATGGCTATCTATGTTTACGGATTCTGTAAGAAAGTGCCAGCGCGACTATTCTCACTAATCGTAATCAGCGTATTCGTGATCTTTATCGGTTATACGTCGTATGCCCTTCTGCTTATCCGAGCATCAGCCAATACACCGATGAATCAGAATGCGCCCGATAACGTATTCGCCCTCGCATCGTACCTCAACCGCGAACAGTATGGCGACCGTCCGCTCTTCAAAGGTCCGGTATTTGCCGAAACATTTGAAAAGCAAGAGTATCCCGAAGGTTCGGGTAACTACTATATTCCCGTAGATGACTATGGCCGTCCACGCATTCGTACTATTGACGGCTATTTGCGCGATGAAAACGGAGCAGCATTCAATTCGCCAGAAAAGGCATATACAAAGGTATCGAAAGCCGAACCGTCGGAGCCAGACCGCTATGTACTTGAGGTAGAGCGCCCCAACTATCGCACGATGCCCGACCTCGATATGATTTTTACTCGTATCTACAGCAATGAGCCAACCGGCGCACACGTAGCAGGGTATAAATCGTGGTCAGGTTACACCAATCCCGATATCAACAATATACCTCGCGAAATCCGCTCCAAATGGGCCGACCAAGGCTATGCACCGATGTACGAAGTGCTACCTTATCTCTCACATATGACACCAGTCACCACAAACGTCGACAAACGAAACGACGCCTCAGTGATGCAGGAACCCGTGTGGAAGCCCGGATTTGACGTAAACCTCCGTTACTTCGTCAATTACCAGCTCAACCATATGTATTGGCGCTACTTTATGTGGAACTTCGCCGGCCGTCAGAATGATATCCAAGGAAATGGCGAACCCCACCTCGGCAATTGGCTCTCGGGTATTCCGGTAATCGATAATGCACGTTTGGGCGACCAATCATCACTCCCCGATGAATTTGGCAAAGGCAATAAGGGTCATAATGTATTCTATATGATGCCTTTATTGCTAGGTCTTATCGGCTTGCTCTATCAGGCACTCTACAACCACCGCAACAACCCGATGCGCGGCATCCAGCAGTTCTGGGTTGTATTCTTCCTCTTCTTTATGACCGGTATCGCCATCGTACTTTACCTCAATCAGACACCGGGTCAGCCCCGCGAACGCGACTACGCATTTGCCGGATCGTTCTACGCATACGCAATCTGGATTGGCATGGGCGTGCCTGCAATCGGCGTAATGCTCCGCAACCTCTTGACTAAGAAGGATAAAGCCGGCAAAGAAGAAGATTCGAAAGCGACAAATATGGGCACTGCAGCCCTCGCTTGCATTATCGGCTTAGTAGTGCCCTTGCAAATGGTAAGCCAAACCTGGGACGACCACGACCGTTCAGGTCGCTATACGACACGCGACTTTGGCTTCAACTACCTCAGTTCGCTAGACCCGAATGCAATTATCTTCACCAACGGCGATAATGATACTTTCCCCTTGTGGTACGCCCAGGAAGTTGAAGAATTCCGCACCGATGTTCGAGTAGTCAACCTTTCGTACCTCACAACCGACTGGTATGCCGACCAAATGATGCATCCGACCTCAGGCGCAGATGCAATCCCGATGACAGTTAAGCCACAAGACTACGGGTACGAACGTTTGGCATATAACTTTGTGCTCCCCACCGACCGCAATCTCACCGATGCCCGCGATGCACTTAAAGAGCTTTATGCATCGAGCGAAAGTGTGTACGGCGCGAAGTATATCTCGCACCCCAACGTCTATATGCCAATCGACACAGAAGTTGCGATGCAACGCTACACTAGCGGAGACGCATCTATTGATAGCCTCTATTTGGCACCTTACCTCTCATCGATAAGCACTAATTTGGCATCACTCGGGTCAGGGCTCAATCAGAGCCGAGTACTCTCGCTCGACATCGTAGCAAACTCAGTTGCAGATGGCTGGAAACGCCCCGTTTACTTTGCAACAACCGTTCCATCAAGCTACTATCTAGGCTTAACGCCCTACCTGTCGGCTACCGGTATGGCATACGAAGTAACCCCCTTCGCCGATGCTGACTATAACCCCACCGCCGAAAAGGCATATCGCAACATCGTAGGCAACTACCGATGGGGCGGCCTTGATGCAGAAGGAGCCGAAGACCTCTACCTCGACGAGACAGTACGCCGTATGGTGTCGTCGATGCGCTCAGGAGCATATACCGTAGTTGAGAATTTGATGATGATGCCCGATGTACCGGCAAGTGAAGAAAGCCGTCGAGTAGCAGCCGAGAACGGACTTGAAGCGCCCGAAACGCACGCCGATATGGCACGCCAGATTATAAGTCTCCTCATCGAGAAACTCCCCGAAAGCGTTTCACCCTACGACGGAATGCAGGGCCTCTACTTCGCACGCACGTACCTCGACCTCTATATGCTCGACGGTAATCCGGCGGACCTCGAAGCTGCAGACGCATTGGCACTCGCATCAGCCGACCGCTACGCACAGCTTGTGAAGTATGCTACTACACTCGACCCGATCACCCTTTCGCATCTCGGTCGCTCAGAGACATACGCACTTCAATATCTCGGCGAAGCACTTGCGCTCCACAATAAAGCACAAATCCTCGCAGCGAAGCCCGAAATCTTGACAGACCCCGAATGGGAAGCAACATATCAGGCCTTGGCAAATATGACCATTGAGACCGACTTGCGTATCGCACCGATGATTTATATCCACTCGTACGACTACGCGTCGATGGCAAACGAAGTCGACAGCTACGAAGGCGGTCAGCAACGCGTTATTCGCGCAGCTATGGCAATGCTAAAAGCGAGCCAAGATGCCGGAATCAATGCTAACGAGCTTGCCAACGAGCTAATGAATCGCTACGGCTTTACCGCCTCACAATGGAACTACGTTCTGAACTGATATGCTAATCGAACAACCGCCATTATTCTATCGCCTCCTCTTTCCGGAGGCGATTTGGCGTATAAAACACCGCGGTGAACGTCCGGCAGTCTATCTTACGTTCGACGATGGGCCGATACCCGAAGAAACGCCTTGGGTGCTGGACTTGCTTGACAAGTACGGCATCAAGGCTACATTCTTTATGGTTGGAGATAACGTACGCCGCCACCCGGAACTACTAGAAGAGGTTCGTCGTCGCGGCCACTCGTACGGGAATCACACGATGCATCACCTGCAGGGGGTAAAGGTAACAACACGCCGCTATCTACGCGACGTGTCGGAAGCCAATCGCCTTATCGATAGTCCACTTTTCCGTCCGCCGCATGGGATTCTACGTCCTCGCCAGTCAAAAGCACTGAATCAGAAGTACAATATCATCATGTACGATCTTGTAACGCGCGACTACTCAAAGAAACTTAGCGGAGAGCAGGTATTCCATAATGTTCGCCGCTATACCCGTAATGGGTCGATAATCGTATTCCACGACTCACTCAAGGCATCGGCAAATATGCGGTATGCACTGCCAAAAGCTATTGAATGGTTGCTAGCGCAAGGCTATGAGTTCAAGACACTCGCTATGTAAAGAAAGCATTCGGCAGCTCTGCCTAGAAGCCGGAGCTTGCGCAGTTGGTTTTGCTCGCGTAGAGACACTCCCCGAAGAAGCCAACAGACGCTTCGAGCAATGGTTGACCTCAGGGCGTAATGCCGGAATGGCTTATATGGCAAATTACGCAGATATACGAAGTAATCCCGACCTACTCCTGCCCGGTGCCAAGACACTGATTAGCTGCGCGTTCGCATATTCTACCCCGGGTATTCGCCGCCATCCTCTTTTTGCCGATTACGCAGTAGGCAGCGACTACCACGAAGTGCTACGCAAAGCACTCACCCCCGTAGCAGAACGACTCAATGACGAGAGTGTCGGTACGCGTATATGTATCGACACAGCTCCGCTACGCGAACGCTTTTGGGCAGTTCGCGCCGGAGTCGGATTTATGGGGTTAAATAATATGCTGATAGTGCCCGGCGTAGGTTCGCGAGTATTTCTTGCAGAAATACTTTGGACAGGAGACGTAGAGCCAGATATTTCGCGAGAAAACGAGAGTTGCGAAGGTTGTGGCGCATGTATGAGAGCTTGTCCGGGCGGCGCACTCGACGGAACAGGGAGTGTCGATGCATCGCGCTGTATGTCGTACTTGACAATCGAACATCGAGGCGCCTTACCAGCCGACCTACGGCTACCTGGACGCATCTACGGTTGCGACGTATGCCAAGACGTGTGTCCGCACAACAGAAATACACGAGAAGTAACCGTGCTCGACAGTCTACTTCCACGCGATAGCGTAATGGCCCTCACCTGCGATGATATCGCGACGATGGAGCAAGCTGATTTCTCTCGTATCTTCTCTCATTCAGCCGTCAAACGGGCTAAGCTCGAAGGTCTGAAGAGAAATGCCAAAGCCAAGGGGTAATTTATGGCACAACTACGCCAACGATACGAAGAGTGATGTCTTCCGACTTACCGTCGCCATTTTTTAGGCGAAGACGTACAGATTTATTAATCTCGCCTTTCTGACCTTTGGGATAGAATGATACTTTTATTTTTGTGTTCTTGGTCGGTTTTGCCGGTTTGCGGTCATACGATGGTTTAGTACAACCGCAAGAAGCACTAGCCGAAAGAATTGCGACGGGCGAATCACCGGTAACAGTCATCACAAATTCGTGTGTCACTTTTTCGTCGGCTTGGTTTATAGTGCCGAAATCGTATGTCATAGAGTCGAAAGTAACACCGACCTTTTCACCAGGCGCTTTACGCGCAGCTTGTGCCCCGATTAATGTACAGAAACACAAGATGATGCAAATAAGAATACGTTTCATCGATTGAAATATTTTTTGAGTACGTCGGCAGCAGCTGCGAAGCTCGAACGACGGTTTGCTAAGACGTCGGCTTCTGAAGTTACGAGCATACGTTGAATGTCGGGATTGTCGTAGAAGTGCTTACGGAGCTGTTCGTCGATTGTTTCGTACATCCACCAACGCGCTTGCTCTTGACGTTTTGTTTCGAAGTATCCGTTAGCTTTTACAAATTCGAAATAGCGGTCGATCATTTCCCAAACTTCAGGGATTCCAAGTTCGTAGTAGCCCGAGTAAGTTAGCACTTCGGGCTTCCAACCAGAAGCAGTAGGTGGGAATAGGTGTAGTGCAGATCGATATTGAGCCTGAGCGAGTTGAGCCGGTCCAACGTTGTCGCCATCGGCTTTATTGATAACTATGCCGTCAGCCATCTCCATAATACCTCGCTTGATGCCTTGAAGCTCGTCGCCGGCTCCGGCAATCTGTATGAGGAGGAAGAAGTCGACCATAGAGTGAACCGCCGTTTCGCTCTGCCCTACGCCGACAGTTTCGACAAAAATATTATTATAACCTGCAGCCTCGCAGAGCACAATAGTCTCACGCGTTTTGCGAGCTACACCACCAAGCGAACCGGCGGAAGGAGAAGGGCGAATGAATGCCGCAGGGTGTACAGCGAGCTTCTCCATACGAGTCTTATCGCCAAGAATCGAGCCTTTGGTACGTTCGCTGGAGGGGTCGATAGCAAGAACGGCAAGTTTGCCGCCACTTTTTAGGACATGTAGCCCGAAAACATCGATACTGGTACTCTTACCAGCGCCAGGGACGCCTGTAATGCCGATGCGACGAGAGTTGCCTGAGAAGGGCAGACATTTTTCGATAACTTCCTGAGCAAGAGCATAGTGCTCGGGTGCAAGGCTTTCAACAAGTGTTACGGCACGGCTGAGGACAGTGACATCGCCTTTAAGGATGCCATCGACAAGTTCCGACACAGTAGGAAGAGGCTTGCGTCGCGGACGCTTGCTAAGATACGGATTGACAATAGGCGGCTGTTCGACACCACTGTTAACGGTCAAACCGGTGTATTGAGAATCGTTTTCGGGATGTTCCATAGTATTTAGATGCTTCAGCGAGAGAAAAGTTTAGACAAATTTGAGAATAATTCAGCAACGGTCTCCTTGCTTTCGACAGGGATGTGTAGCTCAGAGCGTCCAGTTTCGGGATCTGTAGATACTAACGAATCAACCAAACGAGCCGTAGCTTCCGGCGAAGCAAGCGTGCGAGCAAGTTCGCCAAGGAATTTCATGCCGGTTTGGACGAGGTCGGATGGGAGAGCCGGCGTAAGTTCAGTTTGAGTTTGAGCTTCTTCGTTTTCAGCGACCATAGATCCGCCAGCTTCGATTTCGTCGGGTTCGGCATCGACAAAAGCTTTAACGATGCGGTCGAGTTTACCATCGTCGAGAGTAATCTGACTGTCGCCCCCATCGAGGATACCAGCAAGTAGGTCGCTCTTAAAGTTGAGAGTGGCAAGCATACGTTCCTCTATGGTACCAGCCGCCACCATATTGATTACGTGAATATTACGATTTTGGCCAATGCGGTGGATACGAGCTATTCGCTGCTCAAGTACAGCCGGATTCCAAGGTAAATCAAGATTTATAATCAAAGAGGCTGCTTGTAGGTTAAGCCCCGTGCTTCCTGCGTCGGTAGAAATGAAAACGCGAGTATCGGGGTCGTTTGAGAAGCTATCGCAAAGCGAACGACGCTTATTGCTCGGCACACCGCCGTGCAGATACTCGTATTTCACACCTGCACGATCGAGTTCATCGGCAAGGATGCGCGTCATACGTTCCCACTGACTGAAAATTACGGCTTTTTCGTTGCCAGAATCAATCATGGCGAGAACTAATTGAATGGCTTCACCGATTTTGGTGTCAAAACGCGATTTTTGGTCGAGTATGAAGGTGCTATCGCACACCATACGCATCTGACTCAAAAGGAGCAAGAGACGTTTTCGTTCTTTTTCGGACAAGAATTTTAATCTCTGCCACTTATATACTAACTGAGCCACTTGAGCTTGACATTCGTCGTGTATCTCGCGCTGCTCTCGAGTCATCGGGACGAAAAGAATTTTATCGTTTCGTTCTGGCAACTGTAGAGCGACATCAGCCTTTCGCCGGCGGAGCATACAGCCTTTGAGACGTACAGCGATCTCATCAAGATGTTGATACCCGGATACTTTGCCCGTTGGAGAAGATATGACGTGTCGATCGATAAACTCGTAGTATGGGCCGAGTGCATATTGGTCGACAAACTGCATCACCGAGTAAAGTTCGTCGATTTTGTTTTCGAGCGGAGTTCCCGAAAGGACAACAGCATAGTCAGCATCGACACGACGAGCCGCTTGCGAAATCTGAGTATTCCAGTTTTTGAGGCGCTGTACTTCGTCCATAATCACGCAATCGAAACGGAGCGATCCGAGCGCCTTAATATCGTTAGAGAGAGTGTGGTAAGAAACAATTTTATAGAATGTTTCGGCAAGATAGAGCTCGCGACGCTGAGTGTGAATGCCTTCAACAACAGTAACATCCGAATCGGTAAAACGTTCTATCTCTTTCTTCCACTGGTATTTTAGAGATGTAGGGCAGATAATCAGCACCGAGCCGACCATATTCTTCTTTCGCATTAGTTCGGCAGTGCCTATCGCTTGTACAGTCTTTCCTAACCCCATCTCATCGGCAAGAAGAACACGTCCTGCAGTAAAAGCAAAACGGATACCTTCGAGCTGATAGCGGTATAATTTCGTGCGAAGTACCGAAGCGATTTCTTTGTCGGTAATCTTGTCGGCGAGGTCGAGTCGACGCCGCCTATCGCGCTCCTCAAGGATAAAATTTAGAGCATCGGGATAGCAATGGAATTGCGGGTCGATGCGTGTAGCGTGCTCGATAAATGCCGGCAACTCAGCAATCATCCCCGGAACAGCCACCATATCATCATCGAAATAACGCATAGCAGCTACAGCAAGTTGCTTAGGCGCCGCATCGCCGAGCCGCAATTTTAACTTTCGCCCACCCGGGTAGCTCATACAGAGCGCAGACCGAAGCGAAGAAGCAGGCAGAGGCAGTTTGTTGTTCTTCTCAAGCCAAAGTTTTACTGCTTGTAGGTGCTTACACGTGCCTAGACAGTTGGTGCGGAAGTCCATACAATCGCAGTAATTCCATTCGCTATTAGCACCTTCGTAGACCACACGATAAGTACGGCGCGTCTGCTGCCCAGATACATTATATTGCCCCGGCGACCAACGATCAGAAACCTCAGAAACAGTAAATGCGCCGCGCTCAGCCGCCTGTGCTCGAAGTGAGGTTTGCCACTGGCTAAGGCTCATTCCATCGGGGCGATGAGACGGAGATAACTTACTCTTACTATCGTTTTTAGGTTTCATTTTCAGGGTCAAATAGGTGATTTAAACACAAAATTACAGCCAATCGATCGCTTTTGCAAGCCTTTTAGATTATTTTTGCTTTAAGAGAGGCAACCAATAAAAGTTGCCAAGTGTTTAAAGGATACGAAAAGTCGGCACCACGCTCGGGATCGTAATCCCACCAATACAACGGCAGTTGAAAATACTACCGGCGAAACGACCGACAAAAAACATAAATCCAGCCAAGGCAACCTCGCTTTCTTATGGTAGCTGCAAATTGGCCGATGTAGCAACCAAAGATAGCGAGGTGCGCTTATTGAGTGATTTTCAGCATATTACCATTCACACCTATAGGTATTATGGAACGTAAGAGCACAATTAATGATAATTAATAGAGAAATTTTTCTTTATTTGAGTGTAAAGACGAAAATAATTTGTAACTTTGCACTCGATAAACAAGGCAACAGCGGTTGCCCTCCCAAATAGGAACACAATTTAAACACCATATTTTTTCAAGCACAATGAGCAATATTGAAGAAATCAAAAACGCCCGTGTAGCAGAGATCAAAGCCGACCTCGCTAAATACGGCATCCAGGGTACTACCGAAGTACTTTACAACCCCTCGTACGAAGAGCTCTTTAAGCTCGAAACCCTCCCCACTCTCGAAGGTTATGAGTGCGGCACTGTCACCGAGCTTGGTGCTGTAAACGTAATGACCGGCGTTTACACCGGCCGTTCGCCTAAGGACAAATTCATCGTAATGGATGAAAAGTCAAAGGACACCGTATGGTGGACAACTCCCGAATATCCCAACGACAACAAGCCTGCATCAGAAGAAGCATGGGCAGCATGCAAAAAACTCGCAGTAGAAGAACTTTCAAACAAGCAGCTCTTCGTAGTTGACGGTTTCTGCGGCGCAAACAAAGACACCCGTATGGCAGTTCGTTTCATAGTTGAGGTAGCATGGCAGGCACACTTCGTGACCAACATGTTCATCCGCCCCACCGCAGAAGAACTCGCAGACTTCCAGCCTGACTTCATTGTATACAACGCATCGAAGGCAAAACTCACCAACTACAAAGAACTCGGCCTCAACAGCGAAACAGCAGTTGTATTCAACATCTCAACTCGCGAACAGGTAATCATCAATACATGGTACGGTGGTGAAATGAAGAAGGGTATGTTCTCAATGATGAACTACTACCTTCCCCTCAAAGGCATCGCATCAATGCACTGCTCAGCAAACACCGACCTCAACGGCGAAAACACCGCAGTATTCTTCGGTCTCTCTGGTACAGGTAAGACCACCCTTTCAACCGACCCCAAACGTCTCCTCATCGGTGACGACGAACACGGTTGGGACGACAACGGTGTATTCAACTTCGAAGGTGGTTGCTACGCAAAGGTTATCAACCTCGACAAAGAAAGCGAACCCGACATCTACAACGCAATCCGTCGTAACGCACTTCTCGAAAACGTTACCGTTGAAGCTAACGGCAAAATCGACTTCGCAGACAAGAGCGTAACAGAAAACACCCGCGTATCTTACCCCATCGATCACATCGAAAAGATCGTTAAGCCCATCTCTCACGGCCCCGCAGCTAAGAACGTAATCTTCCTCAGCGCAGACGCATTCGGTGTACTTCCTCCCGTATCTATCCTCACCCCCGAGCAGACTAAGTACTACTTCCTCAGCGGCTTCACCGCTAAGCTCGCAGGTACCGAACGCGGTATCACCGAACCCACTCCTACCTTCTCAGCTTGCTTCGGCCAGGCATTCCTTGAACTCCACCCCACCAAATACGCAGAAGAACTCGTTAAGCGTATGCAGGAATCTGGTGCTAAGGCATACCTCGTGAACACAGGTTGGAACGGTACCGGCAAACGTATCTCAATCAAAGATACCCGTGGTATCATCGACGCTATCCTCGACGGCGCTATCCTTTCAGCTCCCACCAAGAAGCTCCCCATCTTCGACTTCGAAGTTCCCACCGAACTCCCCGGCGTAGATCCCAAGATCCTCGATCCCCGCGACACCTACGCAAATGCTGAAGACTGGAACACCAAGGCTAACGACCTCGCTGCTCGCTTCATCAAGAACTTCAAGAAATACGAAAACAACGAAGCCGGTAAGGCACTCGTTGCTGCAGGTCCCCAGCTCTAATCTGAATCTGCAATAAGCTATATTAACCGTCTCGACAATTGCCGAGACGGTTTTTTTATACACAAAAAGCATCTACGTCGAAAAAAAATAGTATTTTTGTAAGTTAAATTTTAAGACCCGTACGAGTATGGCAGGAGTAAAGCCCAAAAAAGCACTCGGTCAGCACTTTCTGACCAACCTCGGCGTAGCCGAGCGAATTGCCTCTACCCTCGATTCATACCCCGACTTACCGCTGCTAGAAGTGGGACCGGGTATGGGTGTGCTTACTGAATTTCTACTCCAGAAGCACGCAGCCGACAAGGTAACCCTTGCAGAAATCGACACTGAAAGCGTCGAATGGTTGCATGCACACCTGCCAGAACCGAAGCCCCGAATAATCGAAGGCGACTTTCTGCGTATGGACCTTAACGAAGTATTCCCCGAAGGCGATTTCAACGTCATCGGCAATTATCCTTACAATATATCGTCGCAAATATTCTTCCGTGTACTCGACTATAAAGACCGTGTACGATGCTGCTCCGGCATGCTTCAACGCGAGGTAGCCGAACGCTTGGCAGCCCCCGAAGGCACCAAAGCTCGTGGTATCCTCAGCGTACTCCTCCAAGCGTGGTACGATGTTGAATACCTCTTTACCGTATCGGAGAATGTGTTTAATCCGCCACCTAAGGTAAAATCGGGAGTAGTGCGTATGGTACGCAACAATGTTACCGACTTAGGATGCGATGAAGCGCTCTTCAAGACCGTTGTAAAGACAACATTCGGGCAGCGGCGCAAGACTTTGCGCAACTCCGTGCGCTCGCTTCTCCCCGCCGGCACACAGCTACCCGAAGGCGATCCTTTAGCAAATCTTCGCCCGGAGCAACTCTCTGTACAACAATTCGTCGAACTTACACGCACAGTAGCAGCAATGCGTCAAAAAGCAGCTAACGAATGAAGGAATACACCGACGAATATCTCCAGCAAATCCGCGAGATAATCCAAAATAAAGAAGAGGAACGCGCTCGCACGGAGTTGGCATCACTCCACCCCGCCGACATCGCCGAGCTATACCAAAACCTCGATATCTCGGAAGAAGAATACCTCTTCCAACTTCTCGATGAAGAAACTGCCGCAGCAGTCCTTATGGAGCTTGATGAGGACGAACGCCTCAAGCTCATCAGCGATATGCCCGCCGAAGAAATCGCGCAGACTATCGACCACTTGGACACAGACGATGCAGTTGACCTTATCCAGCAATTCGATGAGAACGAACGCGACGAGATTCTCTCACACATCGACAACGTAGAGCAAGCCGGCGACATTATCGACCTTCTAAAGTACGACGAAGACACCGCAGGTGGTCTTATGGGTACAGAAATGATTGTCGTAAACGAGAATTGGTCTATGCCCGAGTGTATCAAGCAGATGCGTCTTCAAGCCGAGGATATGGACGAGATTTACTACGTCTACGTGGTCGACAACGACTACAAGTTGCGAGGCACGCTCCCGCTTAAGATGATGCTCACCCACCCATCGGTATCGAAAATCAAGCACGTAATGGAGTCGGATCCGGTGAGTGTAAAAGCAGATACACCGATCGACGAAGTAGCTCTCGACTTCGAAAAGTATGACCTTGTTGCCATGCCTGTTGTCGACTCTATCGGCCGACTTTTGGGTCGAATCACCGTCGACGACGTGATGGACCAGGTGCGCGAATCGAATGAACGCGACTTCCAGTTGGCATCAGGTATCTCGTCAGACGTTGATGCCGATGACTCGGTATTTGCACAGACCAAAGCACGTATGCCTTGGCTTCTTATCGGTATCGCATCAGGTCTTTTGGCATCGATAATTCTCGGTGCATTTGAGGCACAACTACAAGCCGTTACAGCACTCGCGCTCTTCATCCCCATCATCGGAGGCACGGGCGGTAACGTTGGAGTGCAGGCCTCGGCTATTATGGTTCAGGGTCTTGCAAACGGTACTCTCGACGTAAAAAACTGCTTTTCACAGCTCGGTAAAGAGCTACTTATCGGCTTACTCAATGCAACAGTCATCACAGCCGTCGTTTTGATATACAATCTCATTGCGATGCCGGATGATTTTGCTGTAACTATTTCGGTAGCAGTGTCTTTGTTCGTGGTAGTGATGATGGCATCGCTACTAGGGACTCTAGTGCCATTAACTCTCGAAAAACTACATATCAACCCGGCCCTTGCCGCCGGCCCGTTTATCCAGATATCAAACGACATCTTGGGCATCATTATCTACGTACAGATTTCGACCTTCTTCTTGAGCACAATGTCGGGCATTACTTTTTAAGTAGGCTATGACAAGAGTCGCTCAACGCGGTTGCCGGGGCGAATGTTAAGGCTGAAAGCGGCACTTCTACCGATGGTATCGCAGCGATAATTGAAGTGATAGCGCTCAGCACCAAAGCAATCAAGTTCGGCATAAGCAGCAGTAGCATATTCCGCACTACGCCCTGGCGTAAGTCGCTCTTCGATAGTAACATCAAAGCCGATAATCGTCACAGCAAGGCTGCAGGCACCATCTGTAGCCACTCCTTCGAGGCCGAAACGGTGTATCTCGAGGGTTCCGTGGTCGTTGACAAGAGCAACGATACCCGGCTCGGATGAAGATGCATCGGTGCGTAAGTAACACGAGAAAAAGAAAGTACGCGCAGCTCCTCGCTTCGATGGCATGGCGGCAAAAGCCACCACAGCAGCTGCAAGAAACGCTGTGATGATATAAAATTCTATCGTCTGAAATATACTTAGTAATACCATTTACCGCCAAAAATACACATAAAACCCGATTCAGCCAAATGCTTCACACGATCATCGGCATAATTCGTCGTCTTTTCGATGGCTATATAATACCGCGCACCTGCCCGGTTTGCGGCTGTTCGCTTGAAAGCGACGAAGAGGTGATGTGTTTGGAGTGTCTAATCAAAATGCCTCTATGCAACGAACGAGGTCCGGAAATCTTCGATATTCGCGGTGCTGTTGTCAATAGTGCATCACCACTAGGGCTCGCAGCCGCATGGTATCACTATGATCCAAAGTCGCCGTATGCCAACCTAATACGCAAAGCTAAATATAGTGATAGTCCTCGAATGGCTCGGCAACTCGGTGCTATGTTTGCAGCAGAGCAGCTCCGAAGAGGCACTGCAGATGGAGAGTTGTCGATCAAAGATGTAGACGTGCTACTACCGATGCCAATGCACAAATCAAAATTACGAAAACGCGGATACAACCAAAGCGAAGAGATTGCACTCGGTATGGCAGAAGTCCTCGGAATACCTGTTGGCGATAACTTGGTGGCAATCAAGCCTCACGATACGCAGACACGTCTCGGGAATACTCAACGCTCAGTCAATCTACGTGGTTGTTTTGCCCTCAGACACGCAGAAGAACTCGCCGGACTAAATGTTGCGATTGTCGATGATATCATTACCACAGGAGCCTCAATGACCGAAGCGGCATCGACACTCTCGTGGGGCGCACCCAACACAGCCTCAATCTCTTATCTGGCACTCGCACGTACAGTAGCTAAGGGATAAATTGCCACTAAAAAGCAGAGCCGGCAGTGGTGCCCCAAGCGGATTTGTCGAGACTACGATAGCCAACGGCTTCGCTAACATGATGCGGAAGTATATCGGAGCTACCGTCGAGGTCGGCTATTGTACGAGCGACTTTAAGGATGCGATCGTATGCACGAGCGCTCATATCGTATTTCTCCATAGCACGTTTGAGAATAGCAGTCGCCTCTGACGATAGTTCGCAGTATCGAGTCATTAGTCGAGTGTTCATCTGCGCGTTGCAGTGAATGGCAGGTTCGTCGGCAAATCGCCGAGCTTGAACCTCACGAGCCGCAACGACTCTCGCACGTATATCAGCACTCGACTCACCATTCGGGCGCGCAGAGAGCTCATCGAAAGGCACTGGCATAATTTCTACATGGATGTCGATTCGGTCGAGCAGCGGGCCTGAAATGCGGCTTAAATAGCGAGTAACGGCACCCGGAGGACATGTGCAGACCTTAGTAGGGTGAGTATAGTAGCCACACGGGCAAGGATTCATCGATGCAACAAGTACAAATCCAGCCGGATAATCGACTTGATATTTTGCACGAGATACGCTTATACGACGGTCTTCGAGCGGTTGACGCAATACCTCGAGTACACCGCGCGGAAATTCCGGGAATTCATCGAGGAAAAGTATGCCGTTATGAGCCAATGAAATTTCGCCGGGATGCGGATTTGCACCACCACCGACCATCGCAATCGGAGATATGGTGTGATGAGGAGAGCGGAAGGGGCGGACGGTCATTAAACGCGATCCACGCGGTAATTTGCCGGCAACTGAATGTATCTTTGTAGTTTCGAGTGCTTCACCGAGTGTCAGCGGGGGCATAATCGATGGCAAACGTTTAGCCATCATTGACTTGCCTGATCCGGGAGGCCCGATAAGAAGAATATTATGACCTCCGGCGCACGCAACTTCGAATGCGCGTTTTACATTTTCTTGACCTTTAACATCGCTGAAATCATAGTCGAAGGTATTATTTGCGGCAGCAAATTCGGCACGAGTATCAACGATCGTAGGCTGCAAATCGGATTTACCTTGAAGAAGGTCGACCACCTGAGTTAGTTTATCCACTCCATAGACGTCAAGCCTGTTGACTACAGCAGCTTCTGTAGCATTTGCCGAGGGGACAATCATCGCTTTGAAACCACGTGCACGCGCTTCGATAGCCATAGGCAGCACACCTTTGACCGGCATAACAGAGCCATCAAGCGACAACTCGCCCATAATCATATACTTATCGAGGTCGGGTGCGTCGATAAGCTCAGATCCAACGAGAATCGATACGGCTATCGGCAGGTCGTAAGCCGAACCTTCTTTACGCACATCAGCCGGAGCCATATTGATAACTGTCGAAATTCGAGGCATCGAGAAACCCGACTGTGTAATGGCAGCACGAACACGCTCATGACTCTCTTTGACAGCAGTATCGGGCAAACCGACTATAGTAAACTGTACACCACGACTGATGACAGTCTCGATGGTAACAGTGATCGCATCTATTCCTTGAACGGCAGCTGCATAGGTCTTAACGAGCATATCAGTCTTTTTTAAAGAGTGATTTAATCAGTTTTTCAGCATCTTTTACCGATTCGCCACGGAAAATCTGTGTTCCGGTCGAATCGCATACAATGGCATAAGGAAGCGAAGGAGCACCGAGGCGGTCGACACTCATTGCGGCAAGTCCACCGGGAACCCACCCTTGCTTCCAATCTGCGCTATCGGGGCGAGTGCCACGCTTCCACTCAACGGTATCAGCGTCGAGAGAGTAATCGAGGATTGCAAGCCCTTTCTTTGCGAACGCCTTGTGCAAACTTCTCAGAGTAGGCACAATATCACGACGTTCGGTCTCTTGAGTCGACAGAACAATGAGAGAATACGCTTGATCGGATGTATTGAAGCTACGAAGAGAGTCTCGACGGTCGATGTATTGCATGGTAGCAACTTCACCTGTGGCCGAACTCGACACCAATCGTTCGAGTAAGAAATTATAACCCTCAGTAAGGTTGGACGGACGCACTTGAGGGTCTATCAACTGCATAATTGAGTCTGCCCTGACCGGATCATTACTAGAGTCGTAGGCAGTAAGAATGAGAATCGTCGAAAGTATATCAGCGGGATGCGCCGCCACATACTGTTCGATAACACTTTGCCCACCTTTGCGAAGTTCATCTCCGTTTTCCCGAAGGAATTTAGCCCATTTTTCGCTTACTTCATTACCCGACGCCTCAACGGAATACGGATTTGAGGCATCAATTTTGATGGTAAAAGTTTCTCCGTTCGAAACGAACAAACGACCAATAGGGCGATAGTCGTAGTCGGTGATTTCAAGAATTGTAGGATGAGTCGAACTACCAAAAAACTCAAACTCACCTTCACGCGCGGCCGTGATAATCGAACGAAAAGCCCCGTCGGCATAGTAACCGGCTCGTATATTCATTGTCGGTTTGCCTTCGAGGGTACCATTGACACGGAATTGGTCGTTATTCGAGCATGAAGCCACGAGGAGAGCCGAAGCTGCGAAGAGAAGGTGGGTTAAGTGTTTCATCAGAAATCGCTAAAGAGTTTTGGCCTGATTAGCAAGCCGATTCGTATTTGCGAATGGTATTTATTATAGTCGAGCAGCCCTTCGCCGTAGCCATTATAGAACTGCAAGAATAGGTATTGGTTATCTTTTTTGAAGATTCGGTAAGCAAGGTCAACAACAGTATTGTAGCGAAAGTTTTTGCGTGGTACGATAGTCAAACCACCCGAGAAACGGCGATCGTTGCTAAGGACTTGGAATCCGAACTGGCTAAAACCGCAGTAGTCGACAATATCTTTGTTATTTTCACCATCGACGATAGGAGCCCAAATTTTAGCATGTATCATTAGGTTATGCGTAAGCATAACATTGCCGGCAAGAGCAACACGATTCCACGAACGCGACTGAATACTATCGCGACCGTTACTTTCGTGCTCGACAAGGAAAGTAACCTTACCAATAAATCTATTTTTTACAAAAAGAGGTTTTGTAAGTCCGATGCCTGGATTGAAGTTAAGGTCGGTCATCGGGAGCGACTCTTCTAGCACATTCCAAAAGCATTTCTGGGTGTAGAAAAGATATAGATAGGTGCCGAACGGAAGAGTTGTGCGAGTAAGGCGCTGCGCAATCGAAATCTGAAATTTAACATTCGTATTCGAGCGATTCGGGCGCTCGTTAATCGCCGGGCCAAGGATGAAATAATTGTCTTTGTAAAGTCCGAAATATGGCTGATTCGAAAAGTCGCGCTTAACGCTATCGGCTCTTAGAGGCTCATTGCCTGTAAGAAGGATTTGAGCGTCAATTGAATGAACACACACCGCAATTATCGCAATAAAAAGAGCAAAGCGAATCCTAAAAACTGATGACATATCTTTGTATTATTGGAAATCGTACAAAGTTACGCAAAAATGCTCAAATCACGGAACTTAGAAGCCAAATTGACTAATATTGAGGACAAATTAAATAGCAGGACGCCTGCAACAGTAAGCGCCGACGTCCTGCTTTATTATTCCGAGGCGTATTATACTACACCTTCTTCGTCTTCTTCTAGAATTACTTCTTCTTTAGCAGGAGCGTCTGCTGTAACTCGTTCGAGCCATTTCACCATGCCGAACATTACAAGCATCGACACGAGACAAACAGCGAGGAATACACCCCAAGCGTATGAGATAGGCCACTTATTGTACATCAACGGGCCAATCCACAACATAAGGTTGCCGACTGCAGTTGCACCGAGCCACAAGCCTTGGCAAAGGCCCTGCAGGTGCTTGGGAGCAACTTTCGATACGAAAGAAAGACCGAGGGGTGAGATGAAAAGCTCGGCAACGGTGAGGAAGAAGTAGAGAGCAATCAATACCCAAGGACCGGCTTTAATGCCTTCTTTAGCAGCTGCCGACATTGCACGGAATTCGTCGCCAGAAGGATAGCCTGCCATCAAGCAGTAAACGCAGAGGAAGAGGTATGCAAGACCGGCAAGGCCCATACCGATAGCAATCTTCTTGGGAGTTGAGATTTCACGACCACGACGTGAAAGTGCCGAGAAGAGTACCATCACGAGGGGTGTAAGAACAATTACAAAGAAGGGGTTAACAGCTTGCCAAATTTCGGGAGCAATAGTGTCGGTGGCAACGAAGTCGCGAGCAAAGAGCGAAAGCGATGTACCATTCTGGTGGAATGAGAACCAGAAGAAGATAACGATACCGAGCACTGCAAAAAGGGCATACATACGCTGTTTGATTTCCTTTGCCATTGCCACTTTTTCTTCAGCAGTGTAAGTCTGAACTTCGGCTTTAGCGCGAGCTGCAGGCGAAGGAAGTTGGCTCTTGGTAACGAGGAAAATGATGAGCGAAATAAGCATGGCAGCCACAGAAGCGATAAACGAGTAGTGGATACCGGTGTTGAATACTTCGAGATACTTTGTGCAGAATGCTTGGAGGTCGGCACCGGCGGTATGACCGGCAGCGGAAGCTACGGCGAGGAGGTTTGCCATATCTTCTGAGCCCATAGCGGCTGCGTTATCGATGAATCGGTGGCAGAGTTCGGGGAAATCGGCATTGTAAACCATGTCGTTAACACCAAGCCACCAGCTGCGGAGCAAAGGAGCTACAAAAGGTGCGATTAGGCCACCGATGTTGATAAATACGTAGAAAATTTGGAAACCGGAGTCACGTTGAGCGCTGTAGCGAGGATTATCGTAGAGCTGACCAACGATTGCTTGGAGATTGCCTTTGAAAAGACCGTTACCAAATGCGATAAGGAAGAGAGCAAAACAAGTAAGTGTGAGCAACCATACTTTGTTTGCAGCAGTCGCAAGGATAGGAATTGAGAGCAACACGTATCCGGTTGTCATAATTACAAGGCCCTTGATAATGGTGCCTTTATAGTTCTGAGTTTTGTCGGCTATGACACCGCCCACAAGGCTGAGGATGTAGATACCTGCGTAGAAAAACGAATAAATAAGCGAGCTTTCGTCGCCGGTGAGGCCGAATTTGGAGCAAAGGAAGAGCACCAGCACGGCGTTCATGATGTAATATCCGAAACGCTCGCCCATGTTACTCAACGCTGCAGGAATCAGGCCTTTGGGTTGGTTTTTAAACATAGTGTCGTAATTGTGATTTAAAGGATTTTTTAGTGTAGTATTTTCAGAATGCTAAATTACGGAAAAAGTGCGAGAAATATGACATTTTCGACAAAAAAAGATTAATAATCTTCGAGGAGCGGATCATCTTCACCTTCAGAGCCGGGAGGTAACATTGGGGCCGGAGTTGGCTTGGCGGGAGCTGCAGGAGCTACAACGGGAGTCGTCGGGGCAACCGGTGCAGGCGCTGATATAGGAGTCGGTCCCGGATTAGGAGCAACAACCGGTGTAGGTGTCGATACTTCCGGAGCAATCGGAATTTCAGGCACAGTTTCGTCCACATTTTCAGTCGATTCCGGTTCATGCTGAGGTTCCGAAACCGGTATTTCAACCTCTACTTCCTCGGGTAGTTCTTCGACTTCCTCGGGGGTGAGCAAGTCGGCTTGTGCATCTATGTAGTTTTGCTCTTCTAGATAGTGGAAATACTCTTCGAACGAACGTCCTTGTTCAAGCAAAAGTTTGAAGTTATACTCGCTGATAGCAATTGGTCGCACACCTTGCATAAGTTTGAATTCATCGGATGAGGCCATTACCGAGCGGTAGTGATCGAGTTCTTGCTTATTCTCAAATCCGCTTACGATAATCATGCCCAATCGGCCGAAAGTCATCTGCTCAAGGTCGAAGTCTTTTACAACGAAAGAGCGGAAATTATGACGAGCAATTTCGTATAGAAGCGCATTCGACGAAACTTCATCGGTAGCAAAGGTAAAGACTAGTTTCTGCTTTGTGTTTAAGTCGAGTTCGAATGCGGCAGGAGAGTTGCCGTTTGCAGCAGCAATAGAGTCGTTGCCAAGTCGTAAATCCCATATCATACCGCGTAAATTAGAGCCTAAGCCGGCTTGTAATTCACGTCCTTGAGCCATACCTTTTAGCCACGCCGAAGCTATCGGTGTGATATCGGTATCGGGATAACGATTGAGGAGGTCGCGAAGTACGGCATTAAAGTTTTTAGCGTCGTTTTCGGTAACGTATGCCAATGCGTGGAGGAACATAAACTTTGGCAAAATCGAGCTCAAAGGATAAGTTTCGTTCATCGTTTCGTACGCTTTGTGTACCTCGTCATTGCGATTATTGAGATAGGCATCGTATGTGCTTTCGTACAACTCCTGCTGACGAGTATCCATCTGACGGAGGTTGTCGATATAGTTTGGATCACGCAGAGCCACACCATACTTCGAGTCGGCGAAGTCGCTGAGAATCAACTGACGATACATTTCAGCGTCAGCCTCTTTGCCTTGACGGATATACATCAAGTAAAGGTTGTAGTAAGTATCCAGACGATATATGTTATCGGGATAGTCGGCAAGAAGGCGGTCGAATTCAGACTTTGAAGCGTCGAAGTCTTCGAGCTTGTCTTTTAGAATTACGCCCATATTGTACAAACCCTCTTGAATTACTTCATGCGCGGTGTTTTTTTCTTCATCTGTCTTTGGAATTTGAGCGAGATAATACTCGGGATAATGAGGGTCGTCGGCGTGTTCAACATCAGCTTTTTCGCCACTTTCATCTGTTTTTGACTCTTCTTCACCGGAGTCTTCGCTTTCAGCCTCGTCTTCGGACGCAGTGTCGAAATCGTCGGTATTAAACGTGGCTTTATTTCGACGACGCCAATCGTCTTCGAGCTTTCGCGACCCCCAACGCTTTTGGAATTCAGTCTTACCGGCATTTTTCACCGAGGTATTATAGAAGTACCACGAATTATCGGAATTGATAGTAAATGACTTAGTACTATTATCTTGCAATTGATTACCGGAAGCTTGCTGATTAGCCATATACTCAGCCCTAGCGGCTTCTTCGGCTTCTTTTTTCTCTTTCTCTTTCAGTTCTTCAATAATTTTTTCGACAACTTTGAGCTGCTCATCGGGCGACATAGCCGCAAGACGGAGAAGCGAATCCTGCAAGTTGACATTCTGAGAATATACCGCCAACTCATCGAGGACGTCTGAACGCCTCTTAATTTGGTCGTAGCCGGGATGAGACTTTGGTAGCAAAGGCAAGGCTTCGGAGTAAGATGGTTGAGCCTTCTCGTAGTTGCCCTGAATGAAGAATAATTCACCGAGTTGCAATTGATTGATTGCTTTATCGATACCGTTGCGAGTCGACTTCTCGTTGGCGAGAATATAGTTCTCGATAGCCTTTGCCGTATCGCCACGACTGAGGTAGAGGTTGCCGATTGCATAGTAAACCTGGTCGAGATACTCTTTGTTGCGGTCGTAGCGAGTCATACGCCTAAGAGCCTTAACTTCCGGCTCGATGTTTGAGCCTGAATATACTTCCGACTGCTTGATGCGGGCGTTAAATTTTGTGCGATAAGTAGCCGACGCCGCGCCACCGGCATCAGAAAAAGCCTTATAGGCACGCTCATTATCGCCAAGACGCTGATATACTTGTCCCAAGAGGAAATTGAGTCGTGTCTTTTGCGAGCCTTTAGCACCTTTTGCTGCTTCTACAAGGAAAGGCAAAGCATCTTCGTATTTTTTGCCATGGATATAGTAGTCGGCATAGGCAAAGTTATATAGGCGCCGCAACTTATTGTTGGGCATATCCTCGAGTTTTATACGAGTGAGTATCACTTCAGCTTCAAACTGCCAATCCATTGCTATATAAGCTAAAGCCTGCATCAATTTTGCTTCGATCACAGTCGATGGCAACCAGGTAAAATGACGGCTTACATAGAAGAACGTCGATGCCGCACCAAGGAAGTCGCCATTATAGAACTGGCTACGCCCCATCATCATCCAAGCATTATGAAGGAAGGGATTATACTCATCACGCTTCATCCACTCTTGGTATTTTGGGTCGTTTCTCTTTCCTGATTTTTTTGCCGGTTTCTTCTTGATAGAGCGCAGTTGGATTGCTTTTTGCGCCTTCTCTATCGAGCGAGTGAAGTCGCCGGTTGGCTGAGGCGCACTTGCATCAGTTTTTGCTTCGACCGGATGAAGAAAGACCATACGAGAATAGTCGTCCTCGTATTTTTTCTCCATTTCATCAAGAGTCTCACGAAAGTGCGTATCACCATTATAGTAAATGTTATAACGAGTGATAAACTCTTGATAACGACGGTTTCCCGCAGTGTTTTTCTTAGCAGAACAGGCAGAAAAGGCTAAAGCCGCCACAATTGCGACGACTACCAACAAGAGCATTGAAATGCTCCTATGCCTGTATCCAAGCTTTTGATGCATCAATGGTATAACGGCACAAACGGCTGCTTATTGTGCATTGGTTGAAGCTTGCTCGGCAGTTTCAGCAGGTGCTTTCGGTGCCGTGGGATATGCAATTCGCGAATGATATATAGTCATCAATCGCTTGATAAACGATTCTTTAATTGTCTGCACATCGCGGAAAGCCAGTGTCGACTCATTGTGAAGCCCGTCTGCAATCTGACCGTTTATGATCCGATTAACTAAATCTTCAATTTCTTCGCGAGTGTGCGTCTTGAGCGAACGAGAAGCCGCCTCGACAGCATCTGCCATCATAAGAACAGAAGTCTCACGCGAACGAGGGTTCGGTCCGGGATAGGTAAATGGTGTTTTATCTACTGTTTCTCCTTCGTGAGCCTTGCAATATGTGATATAGAAGTACTTAGCCATTCCGGCTCCATGATGCTCGCGGATAAAGCTACGAATCAATTCCGGCAAACCGGCTCGTTCTGCAAGCTGTAAACCATCGGTAACGTGGTTGATAACAATTTCAGCCGAACGTTCGGGCGGCAGAGCATCATGCGGATTCACACCATGCTGATTTTCAGTAAAGAAAGCCGGGTTGACGAGTTTGCCAATATCGTGGTAGAGAGCACCGGCACGAACAAGCTGTTCGTTAGCTCCAATCTGATGAGCAGCATCACTTGCGAGGTTGCTCACTGCAATTGAATGTTGGAAAGTACCCGGACACTCATTGGACAAGCGCATAAGCAATGGATTGTTTATATCGGCGAGTTCGACCAAAGTAACCACAGAAAGGAAGCCAAAGATACGTTCGATAGCGAACATCAATATATATGCCATAGATGTCAATGCTGCATTCACGGCTAAGAATGCAGTCATACGCCATGTAAAGCCGTCGAAAGAGCCATTCATAAGCAATTCGAGTGCTACATACGATAAAATATATGTGGCAGCCACAATAAACGCGGTGCGGAGAAGCTGAGAGCGACGCGATAGTTCACGAAGCGAATAGACAACAGCCGTACTTACACAGAACTGCAAGAAAATGAATTCGAGGGCAAATGCACTTACTCCAGCACATATCAGAGTCAGCACCGATGTCGCAAATATTGCTGTCCGACCATCAAAGAATACCAACAATAGTATTGGCACGATCATCATCGGCGCTATGTAGATGCCTTGAGCTACGAAGTAGTTAAGCCCTACACCAACAAGGAAGAAAAGCGTAACAAGACTATATATGAATGTAAAGGCTCTGATATTCGAGTAGATAGTAGGGCAGAAGAAGTAGATGTATATCATCAACGATGCCATCAACAATGCCACATAGAAGAACTGCCCCACACCCATAAGCCACTTGCTCTGCTTGTGCTTTGTGTTGAGCTGAGCGAGCATAGTCTCGTATGTTTGCAAGTTGGTATAGTCTTGCGACGTTACTATTGCACCCTTATCTATAATAGTCTGCCCTTGAAGGATAATCCCACGGTCGGCTGTGATGGTAAGATAGTCGTATTCATAGTTGCGTCGACACTCTTCTTCATTTCGAGTATAATTGGGAAGAAGGAGATTCTGCAAGTTGGCATGCACGAAGTAATTATGCAGCACAGAGTCGGTAATCACCGAATCGAGGTATAGATACACTTCGCGTGGCGAGGTGAAATTTGCCGTTGGCATCTCGCTAAGCACATTCTTGTCGAGTATTCTAACTTTCGGCAGACGTCCGTTTGAAATCTCCTCTTTGGTGCGCATGTCCACCACACCTGATGCATACACAGCTCTTAACTCCGATGCCAAACGACGGTGCAATGAAGCGTTTTCGTTTTTAGGCAAACGAGCAACAATCGTGTCGATAATCAACTGATTGAGTTGATAAATAGGTACAAATCGGGCATCCAACGAATCGCGAGCAGCCATCAATGTAGCCGAATCCGGATGAATTGGAATATCGAAAGGCGCAATTAGCTTTGAGTAGTTCCACGGACGACCTTGCTCGTAGTTATATCGGTTTGCCTCAGGATGCGGATAGAAGTAAACAATCACTATCGTTGCTGCAAGAGCTATAAGAATCTTTTTTAGCATACTGACTTGAATTGATTAATGGATGCGCGTAGCTCGCGTAACGCCGTTAATAGCCTTTACGCGGCTGCACAAATCATTTATAACATCGGCATCGCTCACACGCACCCACAAGTCGGCGTGGAAAACTTCGGCACTCGCTTCAATATCGAGCTTGCGAACGTCGATGCCAAGATGATTAGAGATTAACTGAATGATTTCTTGGAGAATACCGTGGCGGTCGATGCCTTCGATATGGACATGAGCCAAGAAGTTTTCCTTCTTGTCGGCCCACTCCGTAGCTACAATGCGCGAGCCGTATCCAGCTTTAAGCACCTGAGCACGAGGGCAATCGAGCGAATGAATTTCGACAACACCTTCATCGTTGATAAAGCCCATAACATCGTCGCCTGGAATCGGACTGCAGCACGACGCAATGGTATAATTTGCACCGCCATCGCCATTAGAAAGACGATATATCTGCTTTGTGTTGACCGGCTCGGCAGGCTTTTTCTCCTCTTTTTTCTCCTCAACGGGAGCTGACGGAGCCACCAATTTGCCTATTAGAGGTATTTTTGCAAACATCCCCTTGCCCTGCTTAGCGGTCTGCTCGGCTTTTCGAAGTGGCTTTATGAGGAAGTCGCCAAGCACAATTTCATCAGCTCCGAGCTGGTAGCATAAATCATCGCGATTACCAACATGAAAAACGCCTTGTATTTTGGTAATCACATGGTTGCTTTCAGTAATATTGTTTTCAGCGAGCCAATTAACGAGAATCTCATTACCACGGATTATAGCCGGCTGACGCATAGCTCTGATACCTTTTCGGAGACGTGTACGAGCTTTCGCTGTTACGAGGTAATTGTTCCACTCCATCTGCGGTTTTTGCGTCTTGGAAGTAAGAACTTCCACCTGGTCGCCACTCTTAAGTTCGGTCTGAAGCGGCATAAGTTTGTGGTTAACTTTGCCGGCAATGCAGTGTAAACCGATGTCGGTGTGAAGGTGGAACGCAAGGTCGAGCACGGTAGACCCGGCAGGGAGGGTAATCAACTCACCCGCAGGAGTAAATACAACAATTTCCGATGAAAAAAGGTTGAGTTTGAGCGTATTGAGAAAGTCGATAGCACTTGGTTCGGGATTGTCAAGAATATCTTTGATAGTCTTTAGCCATACGTCCAACTCCGATTCTTCGTCGCCCTCACCGATTTTGTACTTCCAGTGAGCAGCAAAACCTTTCTCTGCAATTTCGTCCATACGACGGCTTCGAATTTGCACTTCTATCCAGTTACCGTCAGGACCCATCACGGTAAGGTGAAGAGCCTGATAACCATTAGCTTTCGGAACGGCAATCCAGTCGCGAGTACGATTGGGGTGCAACTGATATAGGTCGGTAATCGCTGAATAGATGCTCCAGCATATACCTTTCTCCTTACTTTGGTCGTCGCACTCAAATACGATACGCATTGCATATAGGTCGTAGACTTCTTCAAACGGCAAATGCTTAGACTCCATCTTATTGTAGATAGAGTAAATCGACTTCAGCCGCGCCTTTGCTTCGTATTTGATACCGAGACTATCAAGTTTGTCTTTGATAGGCTGCGAGAAATCGCTGTAAACCGACGTGCGTTTAGCCTCGCTCAGCTGTATTTTCTCTGATATTTGGCGATAGATGTCGGGGTGTTCGTGCTTGAAACTGAGGTCTTCAAGCTCGGTTTTAATGGCGAATAAACCGAGGCGATGAGCAAGCGGAGCATAGATGTATAGGGTCTCACCGGCAATTTTATATCGCTTGTTGGGAGCCATCGAACCAAGGGTGCGCATATTGTGCAGACGGTCAGCCATCTTGATGAGTACCACACGAATATCTTCGCTCATCGTAAGCAATAACTTGCGGAAATTTTCGGCTTGTACCGATGCCTTATCACCGAAAATACCGCCTGAAATCTTCGTGAGTCCATCGACGAGCTGTGCAATTTTGGCACCAAAGTGCTGCTCAATGTCTTCGACAGTATAGTCGGTATCTTCGACTACATCATGTAGAAGCGCGGCACAAATCGAAGTAGAACCGAGCCCAATCTCCTGAGAGGCTATTTTAGCCACCGCGATGGGATGCATAATATAAGGCTCCCCGGAGCGACGTCGCACTCCGGAATGCGCTTCTTTGGCAAAGTTGAAAGCACGCTCTATTATCTCGACTTTCTTGCGATGATTACTTCGCAAATAGCCGTCGAGCAAGTCTTGATATGCGTCCTGTATCATCTTCTCGTCGTTCTCTGGCGAGAATTTACCATCGAGGTTCATAGCACTTTCGTTTTTAATTCGCCAATAATCTACAAATTTAGATAAATTCTCCGAATATCTTACAAATCAACACAAAAAAATCGTTTCAGCAATTATTTATGTCTTGGAATATTATTTTCCAGGCTGAGTGTTCTATATTTCGCTTTTTGAGGGTGAATATTTCTCCTAAATTACCACTATATCGCGTTTTTTTATACCTTTGTGCGTTGAATATCTCCAATGTGAACCAATGGTTTGCCATACGGGTTATTCTTTTAATATCTTTGCATTTACACCAACGTTTCAATAATCATCCTGAAGATGTTAAAAACATATTTCACTTCTTTACGCTACGGTGTTTTAGCACTAATCCTCGGAGTTTCATTTGCAGGCTTAGCACAAGGGGAAGGCGTTCACACTGCATTACCGGGTGTTACGACTCTTGAAGAATTCCGAAAAATGGCGCTCGACAACAATAAGCAGTTGATGATTTCGCGCCAGAAAATTCGCAAAGCCGAGTTCCAAAAGAAGGAGGCGTTTGCTGCTTACCTCCCCGGGATTGACTTCGCCGGCGGATACCTATATAACCAACGCGAATTGTCGATTTTCGACTCCGACCAACTTCTACCTACCAAGACATTTGACCCAGCCTCTCAGTCTTACCAGTTCAACGTGGTAAAAGATCCCGCCACTGGAATGCCTATCAAGACTGCCGACGGACAATATATCCCCTCGACGGTAGCTCTGATACCTAAAGAGGCTATGACCTACGACATTCACAACGTATTCTTCGGTGCATTTACCCTCACTCAACCTGTGTACATGGGTGGAAAGATTGTGGCAATGAACCGTCTTACCAAAGCCGCCGAGCGAGCAGCTCGCGAGTTGCACATAGCTGAAGCCGAAAACGTGATTTATGCCGTCGATGCAGCTTACTGGCAAGTGGTGTCGCTCAAAGCGAAAGAAAAACTGGCAAAGAGCTACGTTGCACTCCTTGACTCACTCTGCCACAACGTTCACCGAATGGTTGACGAAGGTGTAGCCACTCGTAGCGATGCTCTTAGCGTCGATGTTAAGCTGAACGCTGCCAATGTCGACCTCTCAAAAGTTGAAAACGGATTGGTTCTTTCGCGTATGGCACTTGCCCAAGTATGCGGACTGCCTATCAATACACAGTTTACCCTCGCTGACGAAGATACTGAAGTGGTACTACCGGCTATTGAAGGCACCCCTATCGGTGGCTTTAATATGGAGCAGGTATATGACAATCGCCCCGACCTCCGCGCCCTCGAACAAGGTATCGAAGCCGCTCGCCAGCAGAAACGCGTTGCACTGTCGTCGATGCTCCCTAACGTAGCTCTTATCGGTTCTTACGAATTCTCGAATCCTAATATGTTCGACGGATTCAAAAAGAAATTTGCCGGTGCATTCAGCGTAGGCGCAATGGTGAAAATACCTCTTTGGCACTGGGGTGGCAACTATAATAAGTACAAAGCCGCTGAAGTCGACGAGATTTCGCGCAAACTTCAACTCGAAGATGCTCGTGAATTGGTATCACTCCAAGTAAACCAAGCTTCATTCAAAACCCAAGAGGCTATCAAAACTTATCGAACGGCTATGACCAACCTTGAAAAGGCTGATGAGAATCTTCGCACCGCCAACCTTGCTTTCCGCGAAGGCGTGGCAACAACCGACAACGTAATGCAGGCACAAACTGCGTGGCTAAAGGCACATGCAGAACAAATCGATGCCATGATAGATGTGCAGCTCTGCAACGTATATTTGAGCAAAGCGCTCGGAACTCTTTACACTGAATAATACTAAAAGGATAAATAAAATGTCGACAACTGTAGAATCGCAGGAGAAACGCGCCAACCGTTCACTGCTCTTAACATTGGCTATTGTCGTTGCAGCCGTTCTTTTCATCGCTATAATCGGCTTCATTTTCGTAAATCGCCCTGCTTCGTATATCGAAGGTCAGGTCGAAGGCACCACTGTACGTATTTCGGGCAAACTCGCCGGTCGTGTCGTTGAGTTCTATGCACAGGAAGGCGACACCGTTCACGCCGGCGACACTTTGGTTCGCATCCATTCATCGATTGTAGAAGCTCAACTCGGACAAGCCGAAGCAATGCGTCAAGTAGCAGAAGCTCAAAATAAGAAAGTAGATGCGGGCACTCGTAGCCAAATTATCAATGCTGCCGCCGACCTCCTACGTCAGGCTCAGGCTGCCGAAACAATCACACAGAAGACCTACGAACGAATGGAACGCCTCTACAAAGAAGGGGTTATCTCTGAGCAGAAACGCGATGAAGCCAAAGCGGCTTACGATGCTGCCGTTGCCGCTCGCAGTGCTGCCGAAAGCCAGCTTTCGCTCGCAAAAGCCGGTGCTCAGCAAGAAGACAAGGTATCGGCTGCTGCTATGGTATCGGCTGCCGGAAGCTCTGTCGACCAAGTACAAGCAATCCTTGAAGACAGCTACCTAACCGCTCCATTCGACGGTACTATCGACCAAGTATATCCCGAAGTAGGCGAACTTGTATCACTCGGTGCTCCAATGATGAGCTTGCTCCGCACCGACGAACGTTGGGTAGTGTTCAACGTCCGCGAAGAACTTCTCAATACCCTCCGTATGGGCACAAATTTGAAGGTGAAAATTCCGGCCCTCGGTATGCAGGAAATCAACGTCGAAATTTTCTATATCCGCGATATGGGTAGCTATGCAACATGGCACTCTACAAAAGCAACCGGTAGCTACGACAGTCGCACCTTCCAAATCAAAGCACGTCCGACCGAAGAAGTGCCCGGCTTGCGTCCCGGTATGTCGGTTGTTTTTGAAGACCCTTCTGCTGAATAATAATCCACTGTGGCAATGGCAAATCTTGGTTTCATCGACGGCGTCAAACGCGAAATCGCTCGTATGGCTTCAAGCCGAATATATCTATTCGGTATGGTACTCGTTCCGATATGCGTTGCCATATTTTTCTTGAGCCTTCTCAGCAAAGGCTTGCCCGACCGCGTGCCCACAGCGGTAGTCGACCTCGATCATTCGTCGATGTCGCGCTCGGTAACTCGCTCACTCAATGCCTTGCAAGTAATCGAGATTCAAAAAGAATACGAAAGCTACGATGAAGCCCTTGCAGGCGTTCGCTCTGGTAAAGTTTTCGGGTTCTTCGTCATTCCGTCTAATTTTGAGCGCGAAGCCCTCTCAGGCAAGACTCCAACTCTTGAATACTACTCGAATATGACATTTTTTGTCCCCGGTACACTCGCTTTCAAGGGTTTTAAGACCGTGGCTGTAGCTACGTCGGGCGGAGTAATAAAGGAGACGCTTATCAGTATGGGAATCGACCCCGAACGAGTAGGCGACATAATCCAGCCGGTAGTATTCGATCAACATCCGCTCAACAACCCGTGGACCAATTACGCCATCTACCTCTGCCCGTCGTTCTCAATGTGTACTTTTGTGCTGATGATACTGCTGATAACCGTTCACGCCATCACATCTGAAATCAAGCACGGCAGTTCTCCGGAGTGGCTTAGAGTCGCAAAAGGACGCATATCGATAGCCATACTATCGAAATTACTACCTCATACCGCTATATTTGGGTCGGTTGGCTTGTTTCTTCTTTGGTTGATGTTCGGCTTCTCGCACTTCCCGCTCCACGGCTCGCTCGGTTGGATGATAGTAGCAACGCTGCTCACAGTTGTAGCTGCACAGAGCTTTGCACTGCTTATCTGCTCATTAGTGCCAAATCCACGACTTGCATTCAGTGTGTGCGCACTCTTCGGCATCTTGGCATTCTCATTCACCGGATTTTCGTTCCCGGTGCAGAATATGTATGGCTTCTTGGCTATCTTCAGTTGGTTTGCACCGATTCGCTATTGGTTCCTCATATACGTCAACGAGGCACTCAACGGAGTCGGTCTTTACTACTCTCGTTTTTACTTCGTGGCTTTGCTCATCTACCCGATAGTATGTTCTGCAATGCTGTGGAACCTCAAACGAGCAAGCCTCAAACCTGTGTATGTACCCTGATATGAACATCTTCAAGAAAATATTAGGTTGGGTATCGGATTTCGACCGTGTTTTCCGCAATGAGTTGAAACTCATCGTGCGCGACCCGGGCATTTTGCTCTTTTTCATCGTTCTTCCGTTGGCATACCCGATAGTCTACACTCTGATTTACAACCCCGAAGTGGTGCGCAAACTGCCAATCGCCGTTGTCGATAACTCGCGTACAGCAGAGTCGCGCAATTTAGTACAGAAAGCGTCGGCAAGCCCGTCGATCGACATATACGCCTATTGCTCGAATATGGCTGATGCCAAGCATCTTATGGCAGAAGGTGAGGTTTTCGGCATTATGCAGATTCCCGACAACTACGCCAAGAATATCGGCATCGGAGAGCCGGCTCACGTAGAGTTCTACGCCGAGATGAGTCTGCTCCTCCGCTACCGCACACTGCTTTCAGCCATCACCGACCTTCAGCTCGAAGTTATCAGCGAAATCACCGGAGAGCGTATTTCGTCGTCCGGACTTTCTTCGCTTGCCGGTGGCTCGGGTGGTATGCCGGTCAAGAGCAGCAGCAATTTTCTCGGTAACCCCGAGCAAGGCTTTGCATCGGCAATCATTCCGGGTATTGTCATCTTCATAATGCAGCAAAGTATGATACTTGGTATCTGTATGATAGGCGGCACATCACGAGAACGCCGTATGCGAAACGGAGGTGTCGACCCCAAAGCTGTTGTCGGAGTAAGTGCTATGTCGCAAATATGGGGCAAATCGCTGGCTTATGTACTTTTCTACATACCGATGACACTTTATGTTACCGTTGCCATTCCGGCAATTTTCCGCTTTCCGGCAGCCGGCTCTCCGATTGAATATATGATATTTATGATTCCGATGCTCTTTGCCACATCTTTCCTAGGTCAAACCATCGCCGCATTTATGAAAGAGCGCGAAACCGGATTTCTTGTCATCGTTTTTACCTCGGTCGTTTTCCTCTTCCTTTCGGGGCTTACATGGCCACGATATGCAATGAGCGACTTTTGGTATTGGCTCGGCAACCTGGTCCCAGGTACATGGGGTGTAGAAGGCTTTATTTTAATGAATAACAACGGTGCAAGCCTTCCCGAAGTAAGTACGGCTTTTGTATCTCTGTGGATTTTATTAATTTTGTACATGATTACCGCTGTATTGGTGGTGAAGTTGCAAAATTCAAAAAATCATGGCAGGGATTAAAAGTCTCGTAAAAGATACGGCTATCTACGGCCTCAGTTCTATAGTAGGTCGCTTCCTCAACTGGCTCTTGGTGCCGCTGTATACAATAATGTTTACAGCCGGCGAGTATGGCGTAGTCACTTTCGTATATGCGGTGGTGGCTCTCGCTATGGTCATCCTCACTTATGGTATGGAGACGGGGTTTTTCCGCTTTGCCAACCACGAGCGATGGAGCGACCCTAAAGAAGTGTACTCTACTTCGTTGATTTCGCTTGCAGTATCATCGACGGCTTTTGTAACACTCGTTGCTATATTTATCGAACCGGCAACGAAGTTGATGGAGTGCGATGGTCATCCATCGTACGTGCTTATGATGGCAGCGTGCGTTGCCATTGATGCCTTTTTGGGTATTCCATACAGCTATCTGCGATTCTGTAATCGTCCGATGCGCTTTGCATTGCTCCGCCTCGTAAATATCGGGCTAAACATCGGGCTCAACCTCTTCTTTATCCTCCTCTGCCCGACTCTCTACAAATTGTCGCCCGAAGTAGTCGGCACATTCTACAGCCCCGACTTCGGTATCGGATATATCTTCCTTGCCAACCTCATATCATCGGCTGTTACTTTGCTGATGATGATACCCGAACTGCGAGGATTCAAGTGGCGCTTCAACAGCACACTCTGGCGCGAAATGCTCCGCTACTCTGCCCCGCTACTCGTGCTCGGCATCGCCGGAATAATGAATCAGACTATCGACAAGATTCTTTACCCTCATTTGGTAAGCGACCAAGCCACGGCGATGTACGACCTCGGCATCTACGGAGCAAACTACAAAATCGGTGTGCTACTGCTCGTATTTTTACAGGCTTTCCGCTTTGCATACGAGCCGTTTATCTTCGCTCGAAGCAAAGATAAAGAGCAAGGAAAGATGCAAGCTTACCGCGATGCAATGAAGTATTTCGTTGTTTTCGCCCTCTTCATCTTCCTCGGGGTAATGTTCTACCTCAACATCATCCGCTATTTCATATCGCCAAACTACTTTAGCGGCTTGAAAGTGGTGCCGCTTATTATGCTCGGCGAACTTTTCTTCGGCATTTTCTACAACCTCTCGGTGTGGTACAAACTCACCGACCGCACCATTTGGGGAATGTGGTTCTCGCTCTTCGGTTTGGCTGTAACAGTGGTTCTTAATATCATTTTAGTACCCCGAATCGGCTATATGGGCTGTGCCGTTGCCACACTTTGCAGCTACGGCTCTATGATGATAGCAAGCTACTTTATCGGTCTTAAAAAATACCCAATCGGCTATCAAACCGGACGTATATTGGCTTATTTCGGCATTGCAGCCGCTCTCTATGGTATCGGCTTATATGCTCTACCGCTTCTCAACTTCGGTGCAATCGCCGAAGGCATCGTTCGTTTCGGCTTACTCGCCATATTCGTTTACATATTCGTAAAGGCTGAAAAAATCAGCCTTATGGCAGAAATCAAATCTATCCTCCACCGCCGATGAAAGTCGTAATCATCAACCACAGCGATAGCCTTGGCGGTGCTTCGATCGTCAGCTACCGTCTTCTGAAAGCACTCCAAGCTCAAGGCATTGATGCCTCAATGCTCGTGAGCCACAAAGCAGGTAACGACCCTACGGTGCACGTAGCCGCTTCGTCGTGGCGCATCAAGTCTACATTCATCACAGAGCACGCTCGTATATTTGCTGCAAATGGCTTCGACCGCACAGACCTTTTCAAAGCATCGATTGCCACCGACGGTCTTCCTCTCAGCCGTCATCCATTAGTCAAAGATGCTGATGTGGTAATGCTCAACTGGATTAACCAAGGTATGCTGTCTCTGAAAGAAATCGGACGCATCGCAAAAACAAAACGAGTAATTTGGACGATGCACGATATGTGGAATATGACTGGCGTATGCCATCACGCCGGCACTTGTAATCGATATAAAGATACCGAATACTGTCGCAAATGCCCACTCTTTCACCATCATGCCGGTAACTATGACTATTCGTACACTACTTCGGTACGCAAAGCTCAACTTTATAACGACTGCAAAATCCACTTCGTAGCTGTTAGTACTTGGCTCGAACGCCTTGCGCGTAAAAGCGCGTTATTGCAAAATCAAGCCATTTCGGTTATTCCAAATGCCTTTCCTGTCGACTCTTTCTATATAGAACCACGCAATATCAACCTGCCATTCGACTTACCCACCGACAAGAAAATAATCCTTATGGGTGCAGCACGTCTCGACGACCCTATCAAAGGACTCGGATATGCCATTGAAGTGCTCAATAATCTAAAACGCAATGATGCCGTTGCTGTTTTCTTTGGCGCTTTACGTAATCCTGCTGCACTTGATAGCCTACACTTCCCTCACATCCTCCTTGGAATAATCTCCGACCCAGCTATAATACGCGAGCTCTACGCACGTGCATCTGTCATAATCTCCACCTCACTCTACGAGAACCTTCCCGGAACCCTTATCGAGGGTCAAGCCTCTTGCACAATACCCATAAGCTTCGATAATGGCGGACAATCCGACATTATCGACAACGGAGTAAACGGCTACCTCATACCCTCGTACGACACTGCCAAATTCACCGCCACACTCGACCTGGCACTAAATGGAGGTATCGACCTTGCTGCTATGCGCCAATCAGTTATCGACCGCTACTCAGCCGCCGCAGTAGCAAAACAATACCTCGAATTAGCAAAATCAATGTAAAAAAAGAGCTGCACTCGCACGAGTACAGCTCTTTTAGAAGTTTGTCGAGACTGATTAGTCTTTCTTTGCTACGCGACGCTCTTTGATACGAGCTTTCTTGCCGGTGAGGGCACGGAGGTAGTAAAGTTTAGCACGACGTACTTTACCGTATTTGTTAACGGTGATAGAGTCGATGAAGGGTGATTCGATGGGGAAGATACGTTCTACACCGATGTTATCGCTCATCTTACGAACAGTGAAACGCTTTTTAGCGCCTTCACCAGAGATGCGGATAACTACACCGCGGTACTGCTGGATACGCTCTTTGTTACCTTCTTTGATACGGTAAGCCACAGTGATAGTATCACCGGGGCCAAATTCGGGGTGCTGTTTGCCGGTTGCAAATGCTTCTTCGGCAATTTTAATCAAATCCATTGATGTAATTGATTTAGAATGTTAACATTACTCGCAATATACGCAGGCTGCATGTCCTGCCAGAGATTACGAAATCGACTGCAAAGTTAGCATTTTTTCCATATTCTCGCAAATATTTTTCGCTAAATCCCCGATTTTGCAGTTATTAGGTGCTAAAAAGGCATCTCTGCCCATTGATTTCAGCCAAATAATCGTCTACTAGATAAAGGTCGCTATACAGATATAGTCCTGTCTTCTGATTATAAAAACGTTGACATGTATTACTTCTATAGAAATACTTAAACGCTTGCAAAAGAGTAATGTTTAATGCCTTTGCAATATGGCATACTCTACCAAATTTTTTTGATGTTATTACTTGTTGTAAGTTAGTCCTTTCTACCGCCCTACTTTTCTCATCTCACAATTTTTTGTAATTTTGTAGTCGATTCTTAGAGTACTCAAATGCACGAAACTAATATACCCTCCATACCCACACCACAAACTCTCCAAGCCAAGCAGCGCTTTGGCATCATTGGCAACGCTCCGGCTCTCATAGCAGCCGTAGAGCGAGCTATCCGTGTGGCTCCGATTGATTTGTCAGTGCTCGTTACCGGCGAAAGCGGGTCGGGTAAGGAGTTCTTCCCTCAGATTATCCATAATTTCAGTGCGCGAAAGCACGCTAAATATATCGCTGTCAACTGTGGCGCTATTCCCGAAGGTACTATCGATTCCGAATTATTCGGGCATGAAAAGGGTGCTTTCACCGGCGCAGTCGACTCTCGTAAAGGTTACTTCGAAGAAGCAAATGGCGGCACAATTTTTCTTGACGAAGTTGCCGAGTTACCACTCACCACTCAAGCTCGCCTACTCCGCGTACTCGAAAGTGGCGAATATATAAAGGTGGGCTCGTCTACCGTTCAAAAGACCGATATACGCGTTGTTGCAGCTACAAATGTCGACCTCATCCGTGCTGTAGCCGACGGACGTTTCCGCGAAGACCTTTATTATCGACTCTCCACAATCCAAATACACATACCGCCACTACGCGATCGTGGCATTGACATACGTCTACTATCACGCAAATTCTCGGCAGACTTTGCCGAGCGTTATCGCGTACCTGCCATCACATTCAGCGAAGACGCCGACGATGCTATGCGCCACTATCGCTGGCCGGGCAACGTACGTCAACTCAAAAACGTAGTTGAGCAAATTTCGCTCTTCGAAGCCGGTAATGTAGTAAATGCCAACACTCTCCGCGGTTATCTGCCGGATATAAACGCAAGCTACATTCCTGCCACTTCATCTTCGGCTCATAGCTACGAACGTGAACGTGAGATGCTTTTAGGTATGATTTTCAAACTCCAGCAACGCATCGATGCCCTACAAGACCGTATCGACAACGGCGTTGCCACTCCTACCTATAAACCTACATCGAGTATCTTTGGCGATGGCCCCGACACAAACGGCTTGCATCCGGCTTTAGTAGCTCACCGTAATGACGATAATACTATCGAGCCCGAAGAGCAACGTCCATGCAGCGACGTTAACTACTCCGAACTCGTCGACGTTCCACACACTCTAGAAGACAGCGAACGCGAAATGATTCGTCGCGCACTCGAACGTCATCAAGGCCGCCGAAAAGCCGCAGCTGCCGAGCTTCAAATATCGGAACGCACCCTTTACCGTAAAATTAAAGACTATGGCTTGGAATAAATATCTACGACCGATTGTAGCACTGCTTTTTGTAATCGTGTCGCTTACCGGCTGCCGCGTCAGCTTCAAATTCAATGGTTCGGCTCTCGACTACACCATATACCACACCATCCGCGTGTCGGAGTTCCCTATCCGTGCGGCTCTAGTCTACCCTCCTCTTCAGCAGATGTTTGAAGAAGAGCTACTCAACTATATCACAAAAAATACCCGTCTTCAGACCACCGATGGTAATGCCGACCTTGAAATGGAAGGCGAAATCACCGGTTATAGCCTTAGTCCACAAGCCGTTACCGAAGATGCATATGCATCAATGACACGACTAACTATCACAGTACGTCTCAAATATATCAACAATAAAGAAGACGGAAAAGACGTAGACCAATCATTCAGCGCATATCGCGATTTCTCCGCATCGGAAATGCTTACCGACGTACAGGATCAATTGTGCGAAGAAATATCGAAAGAACTTGTCGACCTAATCTTTAACGCCACCCTTGGCGATTGGTAATCTATGATAACCAACGACCAAATACAAACTTTACTGAGCCGTTGTTTAGCTGTCGACGACGGAACTTCTCTCACACCAAACGACGAAGAACAATTACGTCAACTAGCAGACGAAAAGCCATACTTTACCATCGCTCCGCTACTGCTTTTGAGACATAACTGCGCTCGCAACGAAGAAGAAACAGCCCGTTGGCGATCGAATTTGGCGCTCAAATGCCCCGATAGGCGCACTCTTCTCTTTGCGGCACACGGCAACGAATGGCGACAGTTCTACCCCGAAGACGAGGTCCCGGAAGCAAAACAGACTGTCGATGTAATCGACACTTTCCTGCGCACTTACGGTTCTTGTACGCCACAAGAGGAAGCAATGTTGGAGCGAATGATTTTCAATCCTACTCCCGACTATGCAGAGATGCTCGCACGCGAAGAGCAAGAAAATTTGCCCGATGCGGAAGAACCAACTTCAGACCCAATGCAAGACCGCATCAACGCCTTCATTCTTAGTCAACATCCGGCCACTCATCGCCCCGAAATAGTGCCTGAGCCTGAAGATGAGGAAGAAGTGCACGAACAAACACCGGTGTCGCATCCCGAGCACTCTGACGACTCGCTTTTGAGCGAAAGTTTGGCAAAAATTTTCATAAAACGAGGCAAATACGAGCGCGCTTACGAAATTATATCGGGTCTAAATTTGAAATTTCCAAAAAAAAGTGCTTACTTTGCAGACCAATTACGCTTTTTACAAAAATTGATTATAAACCAGCGCCTCCAGGAGCAACAAAAAAGCTCCGGCGCAACCGAAAAATAATTAAAAACTATGCACGTTGTCATTATCATTTTGACAGTCATCGTTGCCGTTCTTCTCATCGGCATCGTCCTCATTCAGAAATCTAAAGGCGGCGGTCTTTCGTCACAATTTGGTGGCGCAGGTGCCGTGATGGGCGTACGTCAGACCAACAGCTTCCTCGAAAAAGCTACTTGGACTCTCGTTAGCCTCTTGGTAATCCTTTCGATTATCTCGGCTTTCACATTGCCTAGCAAATCTAACGGTACCGAGCTTCGCACTCAGCCCACAGCGGCTCCCGCTCCTGCTGTTGAAGTGCCCGCTGGTCAGTTCGATACTCCTGTAGCTACCGAAGCTCCTGCTGCTGAAGCTGCTGCAGAAACTACTACTGCCGAGTAAGCCGCTCATCGATTTTATAAAAAATACAATCATATCCTGCGCCTTCGGCATGGGATATGATTTGTCGTAAATACACCTCATGAAACGTAAGGACTTTGAAATAATGGCTCCCGTAGGGAGTTTCGAGTCGCTCAGCGCAGCTATCAATGCCGGAGCCGACTCGGTGTACTTCGGCGTTGCCGGTTTGAATATGCGCTCACGCTCAAGTGCCAATTTCACACTCGACGATCTCCATGCTATTGTTACCCGTTGCAACGAAGAAGGCGTCAAGACATATCTCACCGTCAACACTATTGTTTACGATGATGACCTTGCCCGCGTCGATGAAATCGTTGCTGCCGCTAAAGAAGCAGGTATTACAGCCGTCATTGCGTCAGACATCGCTGCAATATCGGCTTGTCGTCGCCATGGTGTGGAAGTACATATCTCTACACAGTGCAATATTTCAAATATCGAAGCTGTACGATTCTACTCGTCGTATGCCGACGTAATGGTGCTCGCTCGCGAACTTAACATGACCCAAGTTCGCGCTATCTACGATACCATCCAAGCCGAAGATATAAAAGGTCCTGCAGGCGAACGCATACGCCTCGAAATGTTCTGCCACGGGGCTCTCTGCATGGCAGTTTCTGGTAAATGCTACCTCAGCCTACACGAAATGAATTCGAGCGCAAACCGTGGCGGTTGCACCCAAATTTGTCGTCGTGGCTACAAAGTAACCGACCTCGAAACAGGCGACGAACTCAATGTAGAGAACAAATACATTATGTCGCCCAAAGACCTCAAAACCATACATTTCCTCGACCGTATGATTGATGCCGGTGTGCGAGTATTCAAAATCGAAGGTCGTGCGCGCGGTCCCGAATATGTCGATATTGCAGTTCGTTGCTATTCAGAAGCCATCGAAGCAGTTTGCGACGGAACATATAATGCCGACAAAGTAGCCGATTGGGACGCTCGTCTCGCAAAAATCTTCAACCGTGGTTTCTGGGACGGATACTATATGGGGCAACGTCTAGGTGAATGGTCTGGCAAATACGGCTCATCAGCTACTCGCGTAAAGCAGTACATTGCAAAAGGTGTTAAATACTTCTCGCGTCTCGGCGTAGGCGAATTTTATATGGAAGCCGGTGAACTTTGTGTCGGCGACGAGGTTGTTATTACAGGACCTACTACCGGCGCCGTAATCATAAAAGTCGAAGATATTCGCGTCGACTGTAAAAGCGTTGAAAAGGCTGTCAAAGGCGATGCTTTCTCTATCGCCGTTCCCGGAAAAATCCGTCCTGCCGACCGCCTATACCGTTGGGTCCCTACTGATATAGAAAACTAAAAAAAATGATTCAAGACCGCTACAGCCACACATATAGCCTCACTGCAGGCGAGAGCGATGCCGAAGGTCGTATGCCTCTCACCCTACTAACTTTGCGTATTATCGAAGTAGCTACCGAGCACGCTAATTCTCTTGGTATCGGATACGCCGAACTCATCAAACAAAATATCGGTTGGGTATTGAGCCGTATTTCTATCGAGATGGAACGCTATCCACGAATAAACGAAAACTATACTTTCACTACCTGGATTGAAAGCTACAACCGCTTCTTCAGCGAACGTAACTTTATGATTCTCGACGGCGAGGGTAATGTTATCGGGCATGCTCGCACTGTATGGGTGGCTATGAACTTCGAAACTCGCTCCGTAGCCGACTTGAGTTCTTTCGACCGCGAACGATTCCCCATTGCCGACTTACCTTGCCCGATTGCAAAGACTCCGCGAATTCCCGTTCCCGACGATGATGCAGCGGAAGAAAATTATACATTCCACTATCGCGATATCGACTTTAACCGACATGTCAACACCGTACGTTACCTCGATTTGATACTAAATCATTGGTCTCTCGAACACTTTGACACGCACACAATTGCCCGATTCGATATTATGTTCCACAACGAATGCCACTACGGACAAACCGTAACTATGCGCATCGGCAACGGCCCGGACTCTTGCCCCGGAAACATCTGCGAAATTGTCCAACCGGATAACCGCAAAGCAGTTACCGCCAGAATTATTTGGAAATAGAGTAATAGTCAATCCGTCTCTTCGAATCTTCTATCTTCCGGTATGAGTGAACGAAGATTTGGATTAGAACGCAGACCGAGAGAAATATAGAATCCGGCAGCAAGAAGTTGGCGTGCAAGTTCCGGTTTTCCGGTGAATCCGTGTATTATCCACGACTGCGTCGGTAAAATTTCGTGTTTAAGCTCCATAAGGCGCCCATAGCGGCCGACACAATGAACAATAAGGGGTTTTATCATTTCTTCAGCCAAAACGGCGTGAAATCGAAATATTTGCTCCTGTACTGCAGAATCTCCTCCTCGATTCTTGTCAAGTCCGGTCTCGCCTATAGCTACAACACGACTATCAGCAGCCATAACTTTTAAGCGCTCGAATACTTCGGGCGCTATTTTTTTGTCGGTACTCCACGGATGTACACCTACACTATACCACGCATCACCATAAGCTGTGGTGATATCTATATTAGGTTCTATGGAGGTGATTATTTCGGGACCGGTAATGCCGTGAGCGTGTATGTTGGCAAACCGTCGTAGCAAATCAACTGTCATGGCACAGGGTCGTATCCGCTACCACCCCACGGATGACAACGGCAGATGCGTTTTATAGCCAACCAAGAGCCTTTAAAAGGTCCATGTTTGCGTATAGCCTCGAGTGCATATTGGCTACAAGTAGGCGTAAATCGGCATGCCGGCGGAGTAAGCGGCGATATACATGCCCTATAAAAAAGTATAGGAAGGGTAAGTATCCAAATTGATACTATGCGGAGAAGAGAGATTATGTTTTTCATTATTCCTTAAGACCTTCAGTTGCTTGGTAATGCTCAACAAGGGCTGCTAGAATACGCTTCATAGCCTTTTCAATCGAAGAGTATGGCTTCAAACCATCTGCAACGTAGATAAAAGCAAGGTCAACACGCACGCCTTCCGGTAATTCATAATCTTGATGATTGAGGCGATATGCTTCGCGGATTCGACGACGCATCTGCACTCTATCGACCGCATGTCGCAAGCGTTTTTTAGGCACTGATATAAGGAATGCAATCGGCGCATCAGAGCGGCGTACACTATCACGACGTGCAACTACTCTAAGAGGATAACATAGGCGTGAAAAATCAGCGCCCCCCGGGCCAAAGAGAATCTCGATGGCGCGGGAGGAGCAAAGCTTTTCTTTCTTATATAACCCGAGGGTTTTCACTATTATTCCGCGCCGTTAGTTTTGGCAAGGAAGAGATCAAGAGCCGCGGGCATTGAGGGGGCTTCGGGGGTAGGTGCTTCTACGTCGAGACGAAGACCGGCATCCTTTACCGATTTCGAAGCGGCTGTGCCAAGAGCGGCGATGGCGATATCACCCTGCTTGAAGTCGGGGAAATTTTTGAGGAGCGATTCGATTCCTTGGGGGCTGAAGAATACAAGCATATCATAATCGAATGCTTCATCAGGACCAAAATCGTTGCTCACGGTGCGATACATAGCCGCAGAGGTAACATTGATTTTGTTTTCTGCCAAGTATGCTGCTTCGCTTCCGTTGTTAACGTCACTTACGACCAAGAGATATTTCTCGGTTTTATGCTTCTGCATCGAAGAAATAAGATCGTTGAGACGGCCGGTCTTAGATGCAAAAATTTTACGTTTACGATATACGATGTATTTCTGCAAATAATTTGCTACCATCTCACTAGTACAGAAGTATTTGAGATCGGCAGATACTGTAACCCTTGTTTCTTCACAAAGACGGAAAAAATGATCCACTGCTGTTTTAGCTGTGAATATAATTGCAGTAAAATCGGCTATATTGACTTTCTGTTGACGAAAATCTTTAGCAGCCAAACCTTCGACTTTTATGAAAGGGCGAAAAACAACTTCGACTCCGTACTTCTCAGCTAAATCAAAGTAGGGTGACTTGTCTGATGCGGGCTTAGGCTGGGAAACCAGTATTTTCTTAATTTTCACTCTTTTTATTTTGTTTGTTGCTATGCAATGTTAGCTGATAAATATACACTTATAGTATATACAGCGAATGCCGGAATAATTTCCAGCGTGCAAAGATACAAAATAAAATAGACTAAAGAGGTAAAATTTGTGTAAAAAATTCTTATACTCTTGAATATAAATAAAATTTGAGCCGCACAATAAACTATCAATGAGATAATTATAGAAATCAGCCACCAATCAGGCTTATATACCAATAAAAATGCCGGAATTATCAATCCGAGGCCGGCATAAGCCTGTGTAGACATAAAACCATTGAGCCATGTACGCCTTTGCTCGTTTGAACCAAAGGCATATCCTACGGTCTGATAAGCTACATATCGAAAGATATAATAAACTGCCATTAAGCACATCGAGGCAAATGCACCTTTAAATCCCGAATTAGTTGGAATTCCAGGAAGATTATATAGCACAACGCCACCAAATACAACGAATATAAGCATTAATATAGCCGCTGTAAATGCCGTTGCGCTGTGCTCGTCATCAAATAAATTAGCTCGATGACGAACGCTCCATAATTCGTGACTATAACTTTTAAGTGCGTGCGCTATTCCTCCAGCATTAAGACACCCAAGCACTAGACTACCTACAAGAATGGCTGTAAGCGGCGTACTATTACTATACGAGGAATTTAGTGCCAACGGCTCTAGGCCTCCGGCTGACATAGCTACTATGTCGGCTAATAGTACCATTTTCAGAATTTAGGTGAAAACTCTTGAGGTCCCGGTTCGGCTAACGCTGCTTCTACTGCTTCTTCTTCGCTATTGGCTACTGTGAAAAGATTTCGATGATCGGGACGCATAAATCCTTGTTCGATTGCTTTATCAAACATCTCCAATATGGGAGTATAATAGTTATTTACATTGTAGATAACTACATTTCCACCAAAAAGACCGAGCTGACGCCAAGTAATGATTTCCATTAATTCCTCAAATGTACCGATTCCTCCCGGAAGGGCTATAGCTGCAGATGATATACGAGCCATTGTTGCTTTACGGGTATGCATATCAGGAACTATCTTCATTTCCGATAATCCGGTATGATGCCAATTACGTTCTACCATAAATTCCGGTATAACTCCTATTGTATGCCCTCCGGCTGCAAGTGTACCCTCTTCTACTGCTGCCATAAGACCGGTACGTCCGCCACCGGTAACTACACGAGAGCCGGCTTTAGCAAGCGCCATTCCGAGATTATAAGCAGCTTCTACATATACGGGTGCCAAATTCTTGGCTGATGCACAATAAACGGTAACAGTCTTCATTTCTCAATCAAAAATTATTTCGACGCATTCCATTGAGTCCGTTCATCATATTATTCGAACTATTTCGTCGATTGTTATTTCGACCGGTCTTATCGAACGGATTATAATTGTCGTCATACATTTCCGATTCTTCTTCATCGGGGTCTACCGGAGCTTGTTCGCCTCGCTTCAATTTGGGTTTATTCTTCTTGATTGCATAAGGCTTTTGTACGTCAACCGGTAGTTCATAGATATTCCATGTCTGCTCTACGTCCCAATTCTTCTTCAATTCAAGACGCTTGGCAAAATAATAAACTTCTTCGGGCTGAACTGAGTCAAGCGGATTTCCGGTATCCCATTTACCATTCTTGTTAGAGTCGATAAACAAGCGAGCATAGTACTTGCCGGGGTTTAGATAGCGCAATTCCACTTGTGTAGTGCCAACCGGCTTGATTGCCTTGTAGACTGGTTCATCACTCGCACTAAGAACTTGAACAACAACTTGAAGCGAGTCAAGACCGGGCAATATAAACTTCAAATTAGAATAATCTTCGAGTTGCTTTGCTGTAAATTCGTGCTTAAACGGACGATTCCAAGTATTATATATACTTGTTACCGACAGCGTATCTATATTCATGCGATACTTAGCTCCCGGCTCCCACTTATGATTGATTACTCGGCGCAAAAGTGACGACACACTATCTATCTCAATTCTAAATGGCAAGGTCTTCCATACGGTATCTACTTGCATTTCGAAGTGGATACCTTCAAGATTTATAGAGTCGATTGGTGTGGCAGCCTCCAAAATCAATGGTTTATTAAGCTCTTGAGCAGTTCCTGATATAGCTCGTAAAGTTAGATATTCAAAGTCAGGTGGGGGCAAAAATGTAGTATCTCCGGTGATAGAGTCTACTATAAATTTAGGTGCTTCTTCCTTATCCTTTTTCTTATCTTTCTTCTTTTTATCCACTTGGTCGCGATAATAGAAACGAAGTGTATCGGTATTCCATACATTACGGTCAAGTGTATCGGTCTTTAAGTACGATACGGATAGGCGTAGTGAATCGGCTGCAACTACAGCTGTGTCGGCAATCCAATATTCCAAACTATCCAATGTAGCGTTCGCTTGTAGCTTTGCCCATTCATCTATGTGGCGACCAACTCCGAGAGCTCCATCCACAATAGTTATTACAGGCAGTGTGTCAACAGGTGCTGCAAAAGTAAGTTTGATTTTACGACGTTCTTCTCGTTTGTGATCGAGCAAGTAGAGGGGCTTATAACCCACATTAAACCATGATAAAAGAATATCGTTAGGTAAGTATCTTACTCCTGATCGTGTTACAACCGAATCTTCGCGGTTTGCTGCAAAAAGCGTATCGTTTACCTCAATTGCTTCTACCGATGGTACAACTAAAGTATCATAGAATGCTATATCTTCCGAGCGGTCCCAGTGATAATCGCGGTTAAGGTCGTTGACTGCAAATATACGATAAGTTCCCGGCTTCACATTTCTGATTGTAAAATGACCGTATTGATTAGTACGCGCTATACGCTCAAACGGAAGCGTTGTAAGAGCTGTATCAGAAAGATTCGAATACACTCCTACCAACATACCCTGGGCTGGCTCTAAATTTTCTGCTTGGAGAACCATTCCGGATATTCTAAGTGAGTCTATGCTATCTCCTGTTGAAAAGTCGAGGGCAAAGCCATCTAGAATATTTCCTTCATTAAGGTCTTTAATAGCATCTGCAAAGTCGATTGTATATGTTGTGTTCGGAAGTAGCGTATCGTTAAAAGTTACGGTCAAGCGTTTTGCATTAGCACTAACTTTTGGTGGGGTCTTTTGAGCGGGAGATACCACTACTTTAGTAAAAGCATCTTCTAGCTGAATATTTTCGTCGAAATATGCTACAAGACGCGATTTATTTACCTTCGTTGCTCCGGGTGCCGGATCGGAATTAACAAAAACCGGAGGTTCTTCATCTCGGACTCCACCTTCAGGACGACCCATATTAGCACACGCCGCCATCATGCCTCCTAAAAGGAGCCACATAATGGCTTTCATGCCTCGGCCACTTCCTTTTTTGCTTGCCATACTATCAGAATTGACGTTCGATTATAAAATCGAATAGCGCTCCTAGTTCTTCGCGAATTGCGTCAGAGCCGATACCTTCAAGTCCGCTCATTGCTTGATTGCGTAATTGATGCATCACTTCGAATGCATAATCGATGCCTCCATTATCGCGAGCGAATGCCTGGATATACTGAATTTCTTCATCGGTAAGCGAATCTTTCGCAAGAAGTGATTTTACTTCAGAATGATTAGGCAGACTCTCATTTTCGAGTACGTGCAGCAATGGCAAAGATACTTTTCCTTCGCGCAAATCATTGCCGGTAGGTTTTCCTACTAAATCCGACGGATAGTAATCAAATACATCATCACGAATCTGAAAACAGCGACCAAAGAGAAGTGCATATTGCGAAAGCATTTCGCGAGCTGCATCTGGTGCATTTACTGAGTAACATCCCATCTCGGCACTTGCTATGAAGAGAGAGGCTGTCTTATAATCGATCACATGATAGTAACCTTCTTCTGTCAAACTATGTTCGCGGGCATTATTGATTTGGTCGATTTCGCCTAGCGATAATTGACGGCCTAATTTACAAAGTGCATCAACGATGCGAATATCTCCGGTCGATATTGCTTCTTGCATCGACGTCGATGTAAAATAGTCGCCTACCAATACTGCAATATGATTATCCCAAACTGCATTAACAGTCGGCTTACTTCGGCGTGTCATTGAGTTATCTACTACATCATCATGAATTAATGATGCATTGTGTAACAGTTCGACTGCAGCTGCCGAGGCTAGTACCTTGTCGTCTACTTGGCCAAACATCTTGGCACACATAATCAACAATAGAGGACGCAACTGCTTGCCTTTGGTTCGCAGCAACGACGTCAAGATATGGCTCAAAAGCGAATTAGTACTTTGTAATTTGCTATATATTCGCTCATTCAGCCTCTCCAAATCTGCCTGATGGGCGCGGTTGATATTTTCAAGTGTAATCATGTATTCGCAATAATTTGCAAAAATACAAAAAAAATTGGCAATACACGCTTTTTATATTATTCTCTAACTTATTAAAATAACTCTATTAGCCTTTTTTATCATTTAATAATAAGTTGATTATACATAACTACATCAAATTACTTAATTTTGGGTATTGGCTTTTTATCGATTCAGCTGTAATTTTGCATCAGAAATTTACGGAATTGTTTGTCAACAGAGACTCCCGGCGTGATGCTCGGGAGTTTTTGGCATTTATGTATCTTCTCTATAAATCCGGCGGGGCCCTTTTTTTCATTTCCCTTTATTATTCGTTTTCTCCCATCTCATCTGTTTTTTTCTTTCTCCAACCATATACTTTTTCAACTTTCAACAGTTTTCAACAGCTCTTATTATTCTTTATTTCTTTATTAATTAAAAAAGGTTTTTAAGCACAAAATTTAGGAGTAATAATAAAGGGTGTTGAAAACTGTGATAACTTTTCGTTCCTATATTTGCCTTTTTGGGTTATTGAGTATGAATAAACTGTATTTTACAAGTTTTGAACATACGCAAATATTGAAAATCAATGAATTAGTGTAGTTATTAACATAGTGTTGAAAACTTTCAAAGTAGATAATTTCAAAACTTTTGGGTGTGTAAAATTGATGATAAACATGTAAAATTAGTTGAAAAGCCTTCTAAAAATAGGTTATAAAAAAATCGGTGTGAAATTTGTAATTTTCACACCGGTTTTGGCTTATATGTTTTATCGAATTCTACAAATCTAAATATTAAAAATCTTTTTTATAGTTTTCAACACCCAATGTTGAAAATGTTGAATCGATGTAAAGTATGGCTTCCGGGCCTAAATTGAATATGAGATCGAGTACCGACATACCGGGTATAAAGCCGAGTGAATCGGCTCGTACTTGCCAGTATCGGGGCATATTTAATGCGGCTTTATCGAAGTCGAATTTAGTGTAATCAACGAGCTTGTTGTTATCCTCTACTTCTTTGATTAAAGTAGGTATTTTGAGTATATCACGCACTATTGCATCGGCATCCTTGCAAAGGGTGTGTAGGCTGCGCGATTCTGGGTCGAATAAAGGTTTAAAGCGATCTATATAAAACTCAAAAAATGGTGTGCGACCGTATGCCGATTCGAGGGCTATGGGCATTGTTTCCCACCAACGGCCGTGGTCTGATACAAGTACTTCTTTCCAATATGTACAACCGGATGGTCGACTCACAGGAACGGTCAATCGTAGTTCGCCTCTATTGTCGGCTATTGTGAATCTATGAGTACCTTTTTCGGCTTTATTATAGCGCGCATTATTGTCGAAATATGCTGTTGGATAATGCGCCATCAAAGCATAGTATGCCGCCGACGGAAAGAGTCGGATAGGCAAAAGGGCGGCTTCTTCTGCAAGAAAACCGCCCTCTATATTATCGATTATTTTGTTCACTTTTTATCAGGATTTGCTGAACGAAGTATTCTATTAAATCGTATTTTTCCATCGAAAAGGCCTCGCTCGCGGTCGAACGATGCAAGTACTATCATCGGTGTGCCGATAATGTGGTCTTCAGGAACAAAGCCCCAGAAACGCGAGTCTTGTGAGTTATCTCGGTTATCGCCCATCATCCAGTAATAGTCCATTGCGAAGGTGTAAGTATCCGAGGCTACGCCATCAATTACCACTTTTCCGGTCGATGCATCATAGTATGCTTGATGACCTTCATAATTACGGATGCAACGTTGATAAATGGTCCAATTTTCGGGTGTAAGCTCTATTGTACTTCCTTTTGCAGGTATGTAGAGACCTTTGTCGCCGCCATAGTTTGATAGCGTCCAAATGCCGTCTTCTCCGAAGGGGAAAACCATGCTGTTGAGTTCGCTGCCATAAAAATACGGAGCTATTTTATTATATTTTACACAACCCAAAAGGCGGCCTTGCTGTTGTAGCTTTTCAATCATTCCGGCGGTGAGCGGAGCTATATAAGCAGGTGCATTTATTGGTGTTTTGTCGCCTAGGAAAGGCTGAATATTTTTGCGTGATACGCTTCCGTTTTCAAACGCTGAAAGATCGCTGGGCGTGATGTCGAGTGATTTCAAATCATCATCGTTAAGTGCGGTTGTCGTAGCAAAAACGTAGTTAAACTGTACGTTTTCGGGAAACTCTCGCACTTCATCGTTGATGTAGATAGTATCGTTGACTATTTTAAAGCGCTCGCCGGGTAGTGCTACGGCACGTTTAACAAAGTTCTGTCGACGGTCAACAGGGCGGTAGATTATGTCGCCGAACATTGCTTTATTATTGTGCACCACTTCTCTACCATATTGCTTTACGAGAAGTTCATAGTATTGGGGCGATTCTTCAAAGTGGCTTGCTACGGTATCTCCGGCAGGAAAGTTAAATACCACTATATCACCCTCCTCTACGTTGCGTAAGCCTTTGAGGCGATGGTAAGCAACCGAAGGTTGGTCGAGGTATGATTTTCCGCCAAATAATGTATTATGTACCAAGGGGAAGTGTACCGGAGTCATTGGTACGCGTGGTCCGTAGACAAATTTATTTACCCAAAGGTAGTCGCCGGTGAGGAGTGTTTTCTCGAGCGAACTAGATGGTATCTGATAGTTCTGTCCGATAAATGCGAATACGAAGTAGACGAGTACAAGTGCATAGACAATTGCATCTACCCAACTCATTATATTTCGTACTATTTTCGACTCACTTTTCTTCCACCATGTCAATGGAATATATCCGGTGATATAGATATCGAAAAGCAATAGTTCGCCCAATGACAGCCACCATGTGCCCATCCATATTACCCACAATATGTAAATTATTGCGACGATGCCGAAACGTAACCACCGAAGTGGTTTAACGGCGTGGATGCGTGATATTAAATCGGCAAGAAATGTCTTTTTATCCATAATTAGAAAGTTTAGAGGAGTTTCTAACTATTAATCGCCCATTGTGCGAAGGAGTTCTTCATTATCGCGGGTGCGCTCCATGCGGTCTTTGATAAATTCCATCGCTTCGATTGAGTTGCGGTCTGAAAGGAATCTGCGAAGAATCCACATTCGGTTGAGTGTTTCCGAGCGGAGAAGTAGGTCGTCGCGACGGGTACTCGACGATATAATATCGACAGCAGGGAAGATACGTTTGTTCGATAGCTTGCGGTCAAGCTGGAGTTCCATATTACCTGTACCCTTGAATTCTTCGAAGATTACTTCGTCCATCTTCGAACTTGTCTCGGTGAGGGCTGTTGCTATGATAGTGAGCGAACCTCCGCCTTCAATATTACGTGCTGCTCCAAAGAAGCGTTTTGGTTTCTGAAGTGCATTGGCATCTACACCACCTGAAAGAATTTTTCCTGAAGCTGGTGCACAAGTATTGTAAGCGCGGGCTAAGCGAGTGATTGAGTCGAGAAGAATTACTACGTCGTGTCCACATTCTACCATTCGTTTGGCCTTATCGAGTACGATGCCGGCGATTTTTACATGGCGTTCAGCGGGTTCGTCGAAGGTAGATGCTATTACTTCGGCATTTACGCTACGCTGCATATCGGTTACTTCTTCAGGACGTTCATCGATAAGGAGAATCATAATATATGTTTCGGGATGATTCTCGGCGATTGCATTAGCGATATCCTTAAGTAAAAGTGTTTTACCGGTTTTTGGGGGTGCTACTATAAGACCTCGTTGACCTTTACCGATGGGCGAGAACATATCTACCACGCGGGTTGACATTGTACACGAACGGCCTCCGGTTAGATTAAATTTTTCATCCGGGAAGAGCGGAGTTAGGTGTTCGAAGGCTACTCGGTCGCGGATAAATTCAAGCGAACGTCCATTTACGCGCTTAACCGATGTTAGGGGAAAGTATTTTTCGCCTTCTTTGGGTGGACGGATTGTTGCCTCTACTACGTCTCCGGAGCGAAGTCCGTATGCTTTAATTTGAGGCATGGTTACATATACGTCATCGGGGGAGGCGAGGTAGTTGAAGTCGGCAGAACGGAGGAAACCATAGCCTTCGGGTACTATTTCGAGTACACCGGTTGCTTCGAGGATGCCATCGAAGTCATAGCGTGGTTGCTGAGGCTGTTGGTTATTATTGTTGTTATTCTGACGATTCTTTTTGTTCTTTTTACCTTGATTTTGTTGATTCTGCTGCTGATTTTGCTGTCCCTGACGATTAGGTTCTGCAAGAACTATCGGTGCTGCCGCGGCGGCACTTGCGGCTGCTGCTGCTGCTTCTTCTTTCTCTCGTTGGCTACGAGGAACGAATTTACGTCCTTCACTACGGGGAAAGAATGAACTGAGCGAACTATCCTTCGATGGCATAAAGCGGCTGCGAGGTTGATCTTCTGCTGTTGCTTTCTGACTTTCTCCATCTGCTGCAGTTTCGCCCTGTTCTGCAGTTAAATTTTCTGCATTGTTTTCAGTTTTAATTTCAGCTGAATTATCGGGAGTTTGAGGTGCTTCTGTTTCAGCAGGCACTTCATTAGCTTCTATTTTTTCTGTTTTAGGAGCTTCTTCTGGTTGTTGATTTTTACGAGGACGACCACGACGCTTCTTTTCTGGTGCTTGGGCCGGTTCTGCGTTTATTTCTAGGGGAGTTTGAACAACTTCGGGTGTACTTTCCTCTGCTTTTGCTTGCTCGGGAGCGGCTAATTCAGGCTCTTTTTTCTTACGACCGCGTTTTTTAGGTTGTTTATCATCACCGTCGTCTTTTACTTTAGATTTACGACGACGTTCTGCGGTCGAAGCGGCTGCTCCTACTTCGGCTTGATGATCGAGTATACGATATACGAGTTTTTCTTTATCTGAGTTGTCGACTTTTTTTAAGCCCATGCCTTCAGCGACGGACTTGAGTTGTTCGTCTGACATCTCGTTGAGTTCGGAGATTGTATACATTACAAATTAAAGGGGGTATGCGTTTAGGCAGTTTATTGCGGACATTCGGTTGCCGAATGTCTTCATTTTTATATCGAAAAAGTAAAAATGAATGTTTAGCTATTAAGGTGTACCACCACAATCAGCAGTGGTATTTGTAGGTATTTATCTACTTTAGCTTCGTCTTGCTTGACAGCCACATCGCGCTTTGACGTTGCAAAGTTACAATTCTTATTTTAAATAACAAAAACTAAGTAAAAAGTATTTTTATAAAAAACGGTAAAGAAGGCAGATATAATAAAAAACAGCCGACTACGATTTTTTCGCAGTCGGCTGAATATAGTGAGGATTTCTTACTCTTATTTTACAATAACTTTTGTTACTTTATTGCCGGCACGTTTGATATAGATGCCGTTTTCAGGATTTGCTACGCGTACACCCTGGAGGTTGAAGTATTCAACGGGTGCGTTTTCTTCTACTGTAATTTCTTCTACACCGGTTGTGCTATCTTTGTCTACTTTTATAAGATGGAAGCCGGTAAAGCTCATCCACTGCTGACCTGTTTGTGAGTTGGCTTGCATTGCAATGGTGAATGCACCTTCTTCACCTACTTCAAAGTCAACTGAACGGATGTTCCAGCCTCTTTCGAAGTAACCGCCTGTATCACCGAGGCGGGGGAAGTCTGCGTAGGGATATGCGGTTGTTTCGCCGTTTGCGACTGCTTCATCGGTTGCAGGTGCTACTACGAGGCGGAGCCAACGCAAGTCTGATGATGAGCGTGCAAGCGCTGAAAGACGATATTTACCTGCTACTACACTTACTTTCTGCTGGAAGCTTACTGTCCAATCTGTGCCATTCCAGTTGCCTCCGTCAAAGTAGTTAGAAATGCCTTCGAGTGTAGGACATTGGTCATTGCGGATGCCGATAGATGCACCACCGTCACTCTGTGCGAGTACCCAGTCGTTTGTTCCTTCGTTTGCAAAAGGATTCTTGATGGCTGAAGTATAGTCTACTGCATCTTCGTTACCGTCAGCATATGCGTGCGAAGCAATAATGTCTTCTTTTTCTGCTGCGTTCTTTATAGTGCTGATGAGTGCCTTTACCTCTATTGAAGTTTCGGGTACTTCGCTGTTGATGATTTCTTTGTATGCTTCGATATATTCTGCATCTGCGTCATAGCAGCTTTCGCATAAAGCAAGGGCTTCTTCTTTTACTGTAGCGAGTTCGGCAAGTGCTGCTTCGTATGCTACTTTTTCTGTTGCTACTACTTCTTCTTCTGTAGCTACGCGTTCGAGTGATGCAATTTGAATGGTGTACCAGTTCGCTTTTTTAGCTACAACTTCCACACCGAGAGTAAGTTTGCCGTCGGTTACTTCTACGTTATCAATTACGTATGAGGGTGCTTCTGAGAATTCTGTACCTCTTTTAGAGATGATATCTACATATTTAGCTTCTGCTTCGCCTGCTTTTGCGAATACGCGGTTTGCGGTTGCGTCTTCTACGCCCTCGCCAAGACCTTCACCACCGAGTGCGTTCCATGCGTGGTATGCTGTTGCGTAAAGTGTTACTTTATAAGTACCGTTTGTGAGGTCGCTAAGTTCTTGATATAAGGGAGTGTATCCGGCTACGAGTAAGTCGCCGTTACTGTGGTATCTTTCTACCAATTTTACTTTTTCGCCACCAAGAGGTGTTATTTCGCAACCATAGTTGCCGCTACCATTCCATGCTTGAATTGATGTACCTACTTTGGCTGTTTCGTTTACGTAGAATGTTTCAGCTGCTGCGCTGAAACTTACAGTTCCTATAACTGCGGCTGCAATTATAGCTTTGAATTTGGTTGTCATAATATTAATTTATTAAGGTTATGTTTCTTGTTGGTGGAGAGGCTATGAGTGTCGACAAAGTTAGCCTATTTTATTGTATATATCAATAGTTTTTATGAAAAAAT
>CAZYYV010000003.1:0-56010 GCA_964651295.1 uncultured Bacteroides sp. | reverse complement strand
ATATTAAATATTATTTATTTGCAAATTTCTCTGCCATAAAAAGTTGGTGATTGCATCAAAAAAACACTAACTTTGTACGAATGATAAAACGACTATCTTCGCCCAAATTAACCCACATACTATGAACAAAATACACACAATCGCTATCACATGTGCAATCGCTGCCTCGGCATCGATCGGTGTTGTTGCGCAAACTAACGACAGCTACGAATCGCTGTCAAAAATTGCTGCTCAATATCGTCCCGGAGTAACTGGCTTTGGCAAAGTTGCAGCCGACACTATTGTGATAAACGATTCGAAACGCACAATATCTGTAAGATTCAACGAAAACGCAGCATACCTACCGCTTACTCAAGACTTGCTCGACAAAATGAAAGCCGAGTGCCTCGAGTCGTTTGGTGCTGATTACAAAAAATATAAAATCAACCTTTCCTCGGGCGATCAATCTCTTGACGACCTTGTTCTTTTCGCGAAGAAAAAGAACATCGCCCCTAAGGAAAAGACTCCATTCATCACTCGTCACGACAAGCCTGCCGCTCCTGCCGGTCTCGACGGCGCTAACATTGCATTGTGGCAAAGCCATGGTTGGTACTTCGAACAGAGCCTCAACCGTTGGGAATGGCAGCGAGCTCGGATCTTCCAGACCGTTGAAGACCTTTACACTCAAGGCTACGTTATGCCTTTCTTGATGCCAATGCTTGAAAATGCCGGTGCTTATGTAATGTCACCTCGCGAACGCGATATTCAAACCACCGAAATCATCATCGACAACGATGGCAAACTCGCAAAAGGCAACTTCGCTACCACTGGCGAATGGTCTACCGCTGAAAAGCCTGCATTCGGTTATTCTAAAGCAGAACTACACAACTACGACAATCCCTTCCAAGAAGGCTCGGCTCTCGTTGCAAAACTTTCAGGAAAGAAAGACCAATCGACCGCATCGGCGACTTGGAAAGCATCAGTGCCCGAAGATGGCGACTACGCTGTGTATATAAGCTACACCTCCCTTGAAAACAGCACAGACGCAGCACAATATAAAGTGTATGCAGCCGACGGTGAACACACATTCACCATCAACCAAAAAATGGGTGGCGGCACTTGGATTTACCTCGGACACTTCCCCTTCAGAAAAGCTGATGGCGAAACGACTGTCGTCGAGCTTCTAAACACCGGCAAAAACAAACGAAAAGTAATCACCGCTGATGCAGTGAAAATCGGTGGCGGTATGGGCAACGTAGCTCGTAAGATTACAAAACCCGTTGATGGTTTTGAATACGACTATCAACTCTCGGGATACCCCCGTTTCGTTGAAGGCGCTCGCTATTTTCTCCAGTGGGCTGGTGCTCCCGACAGCGTTTACTCAACAACTAACTACAAAAACGACTACACCGACGACTATTGCAGCCGAGCGCATTGGGTCAACTGGCTTGCCGGCGGTTCATCAATGCTTCCCGACCGCGAAGGTCTCAACATTCCTGTCGACCTCAGTTTCGCATTCCACTCAGACGCCGGCACAACGATGAACGACTCTATCATCGGCACCCTTGGCATCTACTGCACTCGTGGCGAAACCACAGGCAACGGCAGTAGCCGTCTTGCTTCTCGCGACCTCACCGACGCTATCCTCACCGACATCGTCAACGACGTTCGCGCAAACTATGAACCCAACTGGACCCGTCGCGGTATGTGGGATAAGAGCTACTTCGAAGCTCGCGTTCCCGAAGTCCCCGGTATGCTTCTCGAACTTCTATCTCACCAGAACTTCGCCGATATGGGTTACGGTCTCGATCCTACATTCCGCTTTACAGTGTCGCGCGCAGTATACAAAGGTATGCTCAAATACATCGCCAACCGCGATGGTCGTGCATACGTAGTACAGCCCCTTCCAGTCAACTCATTTGCTATTCAGGCAAGCGATGCCAATAACTATAACCTCTCTTGGAACGCAACTGAAGACAAAGCTGAAAGCACAGCAGTTCCTACATATTATATAATAGAAGAACGCATCGGCGACGGAGCTTTCCGAACAATTGGCAAGAGCGATACAAATTCGTTCAACGTAGCAGTAAACGATAGCGAAATTCACTCATATCGCATCATTGCGGCCAACGACGGCGGTGTTTCATTCCCATCTGAAGTTCTTGCTCTATGCAACGTTCCCGGTAGCAAAGCAACTGTAACTATCGTCAACGGATTTACTCGCGTTAGTGCCCCCGATCGCTTTGACTCAGGCGAAATCGCCGGTTTCTACGACGCTCGCGACCACGGTGTACCCTACATCAACGACATTTCTTATATCGGTAGCCAAGTAGAATTCCGTCGTAATATTCCATGGATGGACGACGATGCAGCAGGTTTCGGAGCTTCGCGTGGCAACTATGAAGAAAAAGTTATCGCAGGTAACACTTTCGACTTCGTTTACACTCACGGTCAGGCTATTCGTGCTGCGGGTTACTCATTTATCTCAACAAGCGTCGCTGCTTTCTGCAATAGTACCGACACTCCCGAAATGGTCGACCTCATCCTAGGTAAACAGAAAGAAATCAAACAAGGTCGCGGTGCTTACGGCACTCACTTCAAAACGTTCCCTTCAGAACTCCAGAGCCGTATCTCAGCACTTACAGCCGGTGGCACCGACTTCTTCATCAGCGGATCTTACGTAGCAACCGACCTTTGGGATAACCCATGTTCTACCAAAGAAATCGCCGAAGCAGACCAAAAATTTGCAAGCGAAGTTCTCGGTTACAAATGGCGCGCAGGTCAAGCCTCTATCACCGGTGAAGCTCGTCAGGTACAGACTCGTTTCGGCGAATTCGGCAATGGCGAATATACCTTCTGCAACAAACTTTCTGCTGATTGTTACGCTGTTGAATCTCCCGATTCATTCTACGCATCAGATGCAAAGAAAGGTTGCACATTTATGCGATACAACGAAAACAACCTCGTTGCTGGCACAATCTTCGACAACGGCAACTACCGCACTGTCGTTATCGGTTTCCCCTTCGAAACTATTCAGAACCAATCAGAACGCGACCACCTCATGAAACAGGTGCTCAACTTCTTCGCAAAATAATAAACAATCCGGTTAAATAACAATAACCCCTCTATACTAAGACGACACATGAAAACAACTGTTCACTGCTTTATCCCCTTCGTCGACGAAGCTCAGGCTCGTGCCACTGTCGAAGGTCTCAAAGAAAGCGCATTAGTAAGCCATGTAACTCTTTTGGCTACCGATGAAAAGGCTGAAGCTTGCTTGGGTTGCGACATCGTTAACATCGACTCGCTCAACTCTTCGGCAACTATGAAAAAAATTGCCGAACACGCTAACGGCTCTTACATCTTGCTTTACACCAAGCAGAACAACCTCGTGATGGGTTACTTCGCAATCGATCGTCTCGCTCACATCGCAGAAGACTCGAAAGCTGGTATGCTATATGCAGACTCTTATACAGTAGTTGACGGCGTAAAGAGCAACGCTCCCGTTATCGACTACCAATTCGGTTCACTCCGCGATGACTTCAACTTCGGTTCAGTTCTCTTCTTCAACACCGCTGCTTTTAAGCAAGCTGCTGCCGGAATCGACAAAGAATATACCGCTGCTGGTCTTTACGACCTTCGACTCCGTTTAAGCCGTGTTGCTCCTATTGTACACGTTAACGAATATCTATACAGCGACGTTACTCTCGACAACCGCAAATCAGGCGAAAAGATTTTCGACTATGTAGACCCCAAAAACCGTGGCGTACAGATCGAAATGGAAGAAGCCTGCACCGAGCACCTCAAAGCTATCGGTGGCTACCTTGAACCCAAATTCGACACAATCGAATTCAATCGTGGCGACTTCAAAAACGAAGCTTCGGTTATCATCCCCGTTCGCAACCGCGTTCGAACCATCCGCGACGCTATCCGCAGCGTACTTTCTCAGAAAACCGACTTCGCTTTCAACCTCATCGTTATCGACAACCACTCGACCGACGGCACTACCGAAGCGATCAAAGAATTCGCTAACGATCCTCGCGTAATCCACATCGTTCCCGAACGCGACGACCTCGGCATCGGCGGCTGCTGGAACGTTGGCGCAAACCACCCCGAAGCTGGTAAATTCTGCGTTCAGCTCGACTCTGACGACGTTTACGCTGACGAAAACACACTCGCTAAGATGGTTAAAGCATTCTATGACAACAACTCTGCAATGGTTGTTGGTACATATATGCTCACCGACATCGACATGAACATGATTCCCCCGGGCGTAATCGACCATAAAGAATGGACTCCCGAAAACGGTCGAAACAATGCACTCCGCATCAACGGTCTCGGTGCTCCTCGTGCATTCTATACTCCCGTTCTCCGCGAAATCCACGTTCCTAATACATCTTACGGTGAAGACTACGCTCTCGGTCTTGCTTTCTCTCGCCACTACCAGATTGGACGCGTTTACGACGTCGTTTACTTCTGCCGTCGTTGGGAAGACAACTCCGACGCTGCGCTCGACATCAACAAGATGAACGCTAACAACCTCTACAAAGACCGCATCCGCACTTGGGAACTCGAAGCCCGCTGCGCTATGAATAAGAAATAATAGTTCTAATGGCTATTACTGAACAAGTTAACAACTTTATAAAGGAGCAAATTGCCGAGTGGCCTCAGGCCGCCGGCAATTTTGCGGCCTTAAACGACGTCAAAGTTAAAGAAATCGCAATGCTCGGACTGAACATCAAAGTTCAGTTCAACCCTGCGCGTATCGTTTCTTCTTCGGCTAAAGTCGATGCTGCATCGCTTAAAGCTCGCAAGTGCTTCCTTTGCGCTGAAAATCGTCCCGACGTTCAGCGCGGTATCGAATGGGGCGACAGATACACAATTCTTATCAACCCCTTCCCCATCTTCCCTCGCCATCTCACAATTCCCGACCGTTCGCACACCGATCAACTTATCGCCGGACGTGTTGCCGATATGATGCGCCTTGCCGCAGATCTCGACGGTTATACCGTATTCTACAACGGTCCTCGCTGCGGCGCATCGGCTCCCGACCACATGCACTTCCAAGCCGGAAACTCCGACTTTTTAACCCTCGGTGATGCTCTTGAAGATGCAGATCTCCAAACTATTGCAACTGAAGGCGAAAGCACTTTGGCATTAGCAAAAGGTCTTCCACTAAACGTATTCGTAATCGATACCGATGCGCCCGAAGTTGGTGCAAACCTATTCGATCGCTTATACAACGCTATCCCGGTTCCCGAAGGCGAAAAAGAACCGATGATGAACATCCTTTGCTACGCCACTGCACAAGGCGTTCGCTTGGTTGTGATTCCTCGCAAACGCCACCGTCCGTCATTCTACGGAACAGAAGGCGACGATTGTATGCTCATCAGCCCCGCTTCTGTCGATATGGGAGGCGTCTTCATCACTCCTCGTCCTGAAGACTTCAATCGCATCGACGCCACAATTATCACACGCATCTTCGACGAGCTTTGCCTTAGCAACGAAGAAGCAGAAAACATTGCAAACAACATCGAATAAGTAATGGACAGACAACCCGATATACACGTTGGCATCCTCAGTGCCGAAACTATTCAAATCGAACTCCTTACTCCTTATACCAATAAGGCTACCGGCGAAACTGTTACCGGCGAACATACTTTTGTCGTATCTCCAAACCAGAAAGTGATATGGCAAGGTAAGGAATTCGACCAAGTGGAATTCAACCCTAACGTAGACAACGCTTCTTTCGAAGTTCGCGACGTCATCATCGGCGTAAACTTCCACTGGGAGCGCCGCGAAAACCAACGTTTTATCGGTGCTCTGAAAATCATCGTAGAGCACGGAAAACTCTACATCGTCAACATTCTTCCCGCAGAAGAATACCTTAAAAGCGTTATCAGCTCGGAAATGAGTGCTACTGCGCGTCTTGAATTCCTCAAGGCTCACGCTGTGATCTCGCGTAGCTGGCTTCTCGCTCAAATCGACAAGACTAAAACTCTCGCTCATAGCGGCGAAAAATACAACTCTTGCACTCGTACCGACGACGAACTCATCCGTTGGTACGACCGCGAAGACCATCTCAACTTCGACGTGTGCGCCGACGACCATTGCCAGCGATACCAAGGCATCACTCGTCAGACAACACCTACCGTATGCGATGCAGTTGAAGCTACCCGTGGTCTAGTCCTCATCGACAACGATGGCAAATACTGCGATGCGCGCTTCTCGAAGTGCTGTGGAGGCGTTTTCGAAGAGTTTGAAAGCTGTTGGGAACCTCATCACTACCACTACCTCGAAGCTGTTCGCGACGGCAAAGACGAACGGAACTTCCCCGACCTGCGCAACGAAGAAAACGCGCGCGAATGGATTCTAAGCCGTCCCGATGCATACTGTAACACAGCCGACGAACGAATCCTAAGCCAAGTACTCAACAACTACGACCAAGAAACTCATGATTTCTACCGTTGGACTGTTGAATATACCCAGGACGAACTCTCAAAACTCATCGCCGAACGCTCTGGCATCGATTTCGGTCTTATCAAAGCTCTCGAACCGGTCGAACGCGGCACTTCTGCTCGCCTTATCCGCCTCCGCATCGTTGGCACAAAGCGCACTATGGTAATCGGTAAAGAGCTTGAAATCCGTCGCACACTCTCTACATCACACCTCTACTCTTCGGCATTCATCGTAGAAAACGGAGCCGATGACGAACGTGGCGTACCTTCATCGTTCACCCTCCGCGGTGCCGGTTGGGGGCATGGTGTAGGTCTCTGCCAAATCGGTGCTGCTGTGATGAGCGACAATGGTTGCGACTTCAAAGAGATTCTCGCTCACTACTTCCCCGGTTCTAAACTCGAAACACTTTACTAATCCATCCTTAGATTAGACAAATAATGAAAAACACAACAAAACGCAATCCTTGGGCTTGGATTCCTACGCTTTACTTTGCGCAGGGGCTGCCCTACGTTGCTGTAATGACCATCTCGGTCATTATGTATAAACGCCTCGGTATTTCAAATACCGATATAGCACTCTACACCGGTTGGCTATACCTTCCTTGGGTTATCAAACCATTTTGGAGCCCATTCGTAGATATTATCAAGACAAAACGTTGGTGGACCCTCACCATGCAGTGGATTATCGCCTTTGCAATGGCAGGAATCGCATTCACCATACCCACTCCATTCTTCTTCCAGTTGACACTGGCGATATTCTGGATTGTCGGTTTCACTTCCGCAACGCACGATATTGCTGCCGACGGCTTCTATATGCTCGCTCTGACCGAGCATGAGCAGTCGCTATATGTAGGTATTCGTTCTACTTTCTACCGTGTTGCTACTGTTGCCGGTCAAGGTTTGCTCGTTATCGTTGCAGGCCTTATCGAAACAAATTCTGGTCTTGAGCCACTTAACATCAACGTCAACGCCGACCCCGCTATAGAGTGGAGCGCACCCGACTTAAATGCTTGCACTATAGAAGCTAACGAAACTGCTGAACTTAGCTTCTATAGCGTACAAGGCGACCTCTCTTTGGCTACAACCACTCCCGATGAAGTTACGACAACCATCGGTGGCGTCGAAACCACTATGCCTTTTGCTCAGTATGCCAAGGTAATGCGCGACTCTGTTAAGCACCTCAACGAACTCAACGGTTTCGTAGAAGCTGAAGTACCCGCCGCTGCGACAGCCGCTGTTGCTACTACTAACGAAGGTCCTTCCGGATTCACTCAGTGGGTTAAAGACATGTTCGGTGAGAAACGCGAACCATACACCGCGCGCAACAACAACTTCGCTATCGTTGGCGTACGTCTCAACAAGCAACCCGCAGCCGGCGAAGAAATCGTCCTCAACGTTACCCACAAATCAGGCGACCAGAGCATCAAACTCGAACAAAACGCTCTCTCAACTCGCTTCGTATTCAACGAATCGAACTGGGATAAACCCGCATACCTCTACTACGAAGTAGACCACAAACTCACTCAGCCCACACAGGCAAGCTTCGAAGGTGCTTCTGGCAACATTCCTTTGGCTTGGCTCGTTGTATTCGCTGTCCTTTCTGCATTCTTCTTCGTCGTAGCAGTTTACCACAGCTGGGCACTACCCAAACCCGCAACCGACGGCACTAACGAAGCCGGAACCACCGCTTCTAGCATTATGAGCGAATTCTTTGAAACTTTCAAATCATTCTTCCGCAAACCTCAAGTGCTTACAGCGATTGCTTTCATGCTTCTCTACCGTCTTCCCGAAGCACAACTTGTTAAGCTCATCAACCCCTTCCTCCTCGACCCCATCGATAAAGGCGGTCTCGGTCTTACCACCGGTCAAGTAGGTGTAGTTTACGGTACTGTAGGTATCATCGGTCTTACCATCGGCGGTATCATCGGCGGTATCGTAGCAGCTAAAGGTGGTCTCAAGAAATGGTTGTGGCCTATGGCATGGTCGATGTCGCTCACCTGCCTAACTTTCGTATATTTGAGCTACGCTGATGCCCCCAGCCTCTTGACTGTAAACATCTGCGTATTCATCGAGCAGTTCGGCTACGGTTTCGGCTTCACAGCATATATGCTCTACCTCATCTACTTCTCTGAAGGCAAGCACAAGACTGCACACTATGCAATCTGCACCGGCTTTATGGCTCTCGGCATGATGATTCCCGGTATGGCTGCAGGCTGGCTCCAAGAAACTATTGGCTACCGCCACTTCTTCATCTGGACGATGATTTGCTGTGCTGCTACAATCGGCATCTGCTTCTTCTTGAAGATTGACCCCAATTTCGGCCGCAAGACTGATAAATAATTAGGTTAGAGATAAAGTATAGAGTTTAGAGCCACGCTCTACTCTTTCTTAACAATACAGTTTAGGGTTTTGAGCTCATCTCAAACCCTAAACTTAATCAAAAACAAGAATGAAAAAATCAATCTTAGCAACACTCGCCCTTACATTTGCCCTTGCTATCTCAGCTCAGGTAAAACCAGGTGTAGAGGTGCTTCGCGACAATAATTTCGAAGGGCTTCGAGGCAAACGCGTCGGTCTAATCACCAACCCCTCGGGCGTTGACAATAATCTCAAATCGACCATCGACATTCTCGCTGAAGCTGAAGATGTGAAACTCGTCGGCCTATACGCTCCCGAACATGGCGTTCGCGGCGACGTACACGCTGGAGACAAAGTCGACAACATGGTTGATCCCGCAACCGGCGTGCCCGTTCACTCTATCTACGGCAAAAAGCGTAAACCAACTGCTGAAATGCTCGAAGATGTCGACGTACTAATCTACGACATACAAGACAACGGCTGCCGTTCTTTCACCTTTATCTCTACTATGGGTTTGGCTATGGAAGCTTGTGCCGAACTCGGTAAAGAATTTATGGTTCTCGACCGCCCCAACCCCGTTGGCGGGAACAAAATCGAAGGCTGTATCGTAGAAGATTCTTGCTTCTCATTCGTTAGCCAGTTCCCAATCCCCTACCTCTACGGTCTCACACCCGGTGAACTTGCGTTGTACCTCAACGAAGAAGGACTCATTGGCAAAGACAAGAAAGTAGCTCTCACAGTAGTTCCGATGGAAGGCTATACTCGCGATATGGATTTCCGAGAAACAGGTATGCCTTGGGTACTACCGTCGCCCCATATTCCCACTCCCGAATCAGCGCTCTACTATCCTATGTCGGGTATTCTCGGCGAACTTTATTGCATGTCGATTGGCGTTGGATACACTCTCCCATTCAAACTTTTCTGCGCTGAATGGATTGACGCTGACGGTCTTGCAAAACGTCTCAACGCTCGCAACATTCCCGGTCTTATGTTCCGCCCCATCCATATCAAGCCATTCTACTCAACCGATAAAGGCGTTAACATCCAGGGGGTTGAAGCATACGTTACAAACAAAGACCTAGCGCCTCTTACACTCACCCAGTTCTACGTGATGGAAGAACTCGCTATTATGAATCCCGATAAGAAACTCTTTGAAATCGGCGACCAGACTCGTCTGAATATGATCGACAAAGTATGCGGTAGCAAAGAGATTCGCAAACGCTTCACAAAGAACTATAAAGTAGCCGATATCGAAGAATATTGGAACAAAGACGTTGATTCGTTCCGCGCTGCTTCGAAGAAATACTGGCTATACAAATAAGAAATGGAACAAAAAGAGCAAAAATACGCAAATTTCGTTAGTGAAATCAGTCGCACTATCAACCGCGACCGAATTTACACCGACGACCTACGCTTACTAGCCTGGGGGACTGATGCCGGTTTTTACCGTATGTTACCCAAGGTAATCGTACGCGCAGCTAACGAAGAAGAAGTCATCGCTGTACTCAGGACTGCTTCATCAATGGGCTTGCCCGTTACATTCCGCGCCGCAGGTACCAGCCTCTCCGGCCAAGCAATATCCGACTCTATCCTCGTCGTTGCCGGCAAATTTTGGGAAAACTATCGTATTCTCGACGATAAAGCACACGCTATCGCCTTACAGCCCGGTATCATCGGTGCTCGCGTAGGCGAAATTCTCAAACCCTATCATCGCGTATTTTCGCCCGACCCCGCTTCTAAGAAATCCGCAATGGTCGGAGGTATTGTCATTAACAATGCATCCGGCATGAAGTGCGGCACTCACGCTAATAGCGACCGTATCATGCGTTCAGCTCGCATAATCCTCGCCGACGGAACAATCCTCGATACCGCCGACAAGGATTCTCGCGATGAATTTGCTCGCACTCACGCTGCATTGATTGCTGAAATCAACAGTATCAAGGATACTATTGCTGCCGATGCCGACCTTCATAAACTCATTGCCGATAAATACTCTATCAAGAACGTTACCGGCCTCAACCTTCTGCCGTTCATCAAGTACGACGACCCATTCGACATCATCGCACACAGCATGGTCGGCAGCGAAGGCACTCTTGCCTTCCTTAGCGAAGTAACCGTAAATACAGCCGAAGAGATGCCGTTCACAGCTTCGGCTATGCTCTACTTCGACGATTTGGCTGAAGCTTGTCGAGCTGTTGTAGCTATGCGCAAGAGCGCTCCTATTCAGGCATGCGAACTTCTCGACAAAAAGTCGCTCCGTTCGGTAAACGATCCAACCGGCGACAACCTAACCGCCCTATTGCTTCAGACCGAAGCGGCATCTGCCGAACAACTTCAGAAGCAAATCAACGAAACCCTAGAAGTACTTAAGCCTTTCAAACTATTCAAAGAAGCTCACTTCTCAACTGATCCTGCAGAAGTAGAAGCGTGGTGGAATATGCGCTCAGGTGTATTCCCCGCAGTTGGTGGCACTCGTCCGTTGGGAACAACCGCGTTGATTGAAGACGTTGCTTTCCACATCGAAAACTTACCGGAAGCGACTGTTGCATTGGCTCAACTACTCGAAGATTGCGGGTACGACGATGCTTGCATATACGGCCACGCTCTCGAAGGCAACTATCACTTCGTCATTGCTCAGTCGTTTGACTCTCAAGCTGAAATCGACCGCTATCGCCACTTGATGGAAGAAATCGAAAAGCTCGTTGTCGTTCGTTTCAATGGCTCGCTCAAAGCCGAACACGGCACCGGCCGCAACATGGCTCCCTTCGTTGAAGCCGAATGGGGCTCAAAGGCGTGGTCATTGATGAAACGTGTCAAAGACGCTTTCGACCCACAAGGAATCCTCAATCCGGGCGTTATCTTCAACGATGACCCCGAATGTTATATCCACGGCATGAAACCACTGCCTTTGACCGACCCTATCGTCGACAAATGTATCGAATGTGGTTTCTGCGAAGTAAATTGTATGAGTTGCGGTTTCGGTCTTTCGGCTCGTCAGCGCACCGTCGTACAACGCGAGATATCGCGTCTGCGTCAGACCGGCGAAAATCCCGAACGTCTTGCTGCGCTTGAAAAAGGCTTCAAATACCTAGGCAACGAAACTTGCGCCGGCGACGGTCTCTGTAGCACTTCGTGCCCTATGGGAATCAACACTTCCGACCTTATCCATCGCATCCGCGAACGCGAAACTTCCGAAACAGCACACAAGGTAGGTCGTTTTGCAGCTAAGCATTTGGCGGGCATCTCGTCAGGCCTTCGTTTGGCTCTTGATTGTGCCAACATAGCTCACTCTGTTATAGGTGATGACGGTGTACGTGCTGTTGGTAAAGTCCTTCACAAAACCGGATTCCCCTTATGGACTCCTTCACTTCCAAAGGGCTTTAACCCCAAGAAAGTCATTTCTACACCTCAACCCGAATCGGCTCTCAAAGTAGTCTATTTCCCTTCGTGCATCAACCGCACAATGGGCTCTAGCGAAAATGCAGACAAGAACGAGCGTCCGCTTCCTGAAGTATTCGTCAAACTCTGCCAAAAAGCAGGATACGAAGTCATATTCCCTAAGAATATGAACGGTCTATGCTGCGGTTTGATGTGGGAAAGCAAAGGTCAGCCCGACATTGCCGACCAAAAGACTGCCGAACTCGAAAAAGCTCTCTTCGAAGCTTCTGAGGGCGGTAAACTCCCCATCGTATGCGACCAAAGCCCATGCTTACACCGTATGCGTGAAAAAATTAATAGCCTAACTCTCTTCGAGCCGGCTGAGTTTATCCACGATTACTTGGCTTCGAAGCTTGTATTCCATCGTCACGATATTTCTGTGGCAGTTCACGTTACTTGCTCAACACGTCGTATGGGCATTGGCAATAAAATCATTGCTTTGGCTCAGATGTGCTCAACCAACGTTCTCGTACCTGCAGAAATCGGTTGTTGTGGTTTTGCTGGCGACAAAGGTTTTACTCATCCCGAACTTAACGAGTGGGGACTTCGTAAACTTCGCCCACAAATCGAAGCTGCCGGCGTAAAATACGGCTATTCTAACTCACGTACTTGCGAAGTAGGTCTGTCGACAAACTCTGGAATTCCTTACAAGTCGATTGTATATCTCGTTGACGAATGTACTACACCTGCTAAATCGTCGAAATAATGACTAAAACTGCAACAAAACCCGGAAGCCGTCTCTTGGCGCTCGACATCTTGCGAGGTATTACCATTGCCGGAATGATTCTTGTGAATAATCCCGGCACATGGAGCAATATTTACGCCCCCTTGCGCCATGCCGAGTGGCACGGGCTAACGCCAACCGACTTGGTATTTCCGTTCTTCATGTTCATAATGGGCATTTCAACGTATTTTTCGTTGAGTAAATACCAATTCGAATTCTCTTGGCAATCGTTTGCAAAAATACTCCGCCGTACGATAGTTATTTACCTCATCGGTATATTTATCGCATGGTTCGGTATGTTCCTTCGCGGCATCTGCGGCGATAAATCGTTTATTGATGCCGTATGCACGTTCGATCATATCCGTATTCTCGGAGTTATGCCTCGCCTAGCTCTTTGCTACGGAATCGGAGCATCGATGGCTTTACTAATTCCACACAAAGGACTGCCTTGGACCGTTGCCGGATTGCTTGCCATATACACAGCAATTCTACTCGTTGGCAATGGCTTGGAATTTTCCGAGTCGAGTATCCTCTACATCGTTGACAATAAGGTACTAGGCCCCAACCACCTATATGCTGATACTGTTGGTGGAGTTCGATTGCACCTAGATCCCGAAGGCTTATTGAGTACAATTCCTTCAATAGCTCATATGCTCATCGGCTTTATCTGCGGTGGCTTAATTATGCGTACTAAAGACAACAATCTACGCATTAATAGCCTCTTTATCGTCGGAACCATTCTCACGTTCTCGGGATTCTTACTCGACTATGGTCTGCCTATCAATAAGAAAATTTGGTCGCCAACATTCGTACTCACCACATGCGGGCTTGCCTCTAGTTTCTTAGGCTTACTCATTTGGATAATCGACATCAAAGGCTATAAAAGATGGTGTCGTTTCTTCGAGGCGTTTGGCGTCAATCCCCTCTTCATGTACTGCCTCGGTGCTATTTTAAGCATCGTTCTAGGCGCAATCAGCGTGCCTTGGGCATCGACTGAAAGCGGCTACATCTCACTCAGAAACATCCTCTATCGCGAGTGCATCGTGCCACTCTGTGGCGACAACATTTGCCTCGCTTCTCTGATATTTGCTATTGTTTTCGTATTAATTAATTGGTGTATCGGGTATATCCTATACCGTAAGAAAATATACATTAAGATATGATACTTATCGCTGACTGTGGCAGCACTAAAATCGACTGGTGCGCCCTCAACAACGGAAAAGTCGAAAAACAGGTATTCACTATGGGCATGAACGCCGTAATGCTTACCGAAGAAGAAATGCGTCAACGCATTGCCGAACAACTCATCCCAGAACTTGGCAACATCGCCAACGAAATTACAGCTGTATATTTCTACGGTGCCGGCTGTATCTCGGCTGAAGTTTGCGGCAACGTTGCTCGCGCTATTAACGCCAACATCCCGTCTGCAACTACTGTTGAAGTTTACACCGACCTCTTAGCTGCGGCTCGCGCACTCTGCGGTCACGAAAGTGGCATCGCCTGCATTATGGGTACTGGTTCAAACTCGTGCCTCTACGATGGTAAGGCAATCGCTTCAAACGTGTCTCCTCTCGGTTTTATCCTCGGCGACGAAGGTAGTGGTGCCGTTCTTGGTAAACTCTTCCTCGGCGACGTTCTCAAGAAACAACTCCCCGCAGAAATCTGCACACGGTTCCTCGAAGAATACGACCTCGACCTGCTCGGCATCATACGTCGCGTTTACAAAGAACCTCAGGCAAACCGTTTCCTCGCCTCGGTTACTCCATTCTTGAGCAAAAACATCGACGTTCCCGAAATCCACGAACTCGTTCTCAACGCATTCAAAGCTTTCTTCCGTCGTAACATCAAGCAGTACGATGGCTACCAGAACCTCGCTGTAAACTTCATCGGCTCTATCGCATACTACTTCGCCGACGTTCTCCGCGAAGCTGCTGCTGCCGAAGGTTGCACTGTTGGCTCTATCGTAAAGAGCCCTATGGAAGGTCTTATCCGTTTCCACGCCTAATAGTCACATTATCACGACAACTTATCAAACAAGAATATGGCATTTGTAAAAATCAGCGAACAATCGTCGCTTTACAACGATCTTGAAAAGAAATCGGTAGGTGAAATCCTTCACGACATCAACAACGAAGACAAAAAAGTTGCTCTTGCCGTAGAAAAAGCGCTTCCCGCAGTAGAAAAACTCGTAAGCGAAATCGTACCCCGCATGAAACGTGGTGGACGTATCTTCTATATGGGTGCCGGTACATCGGGGCGTCTCGGCGTGCTCGACGCATCTGAAATCCCTCCCACATTCGGTATGGATCCCTCTTGGGTTATCGGCCTCATCGCCGGTGGCGACACTGCCCTCCGTAACCCTGTAGAAGCTGCTGAAGACAATACTCTTCAAGGCTGGAAAGACCTCGAAAAATTCGACATCAACGACAAAGACACCGTTATCGGTATCGCCGCTTCGGGTACTACTCCCTACGTAATTGGAGCACTCAACGAATGTCGAAAACGTGGTATCCTCACCGCTGCCATCACTTCTAACCCCGATGCACCCGTTTCTGAAGCTGCCGACATTGCTATCGAAATGATTGTTGGTCCCGAATACGTTACCGGTAGCTCGCGTATGAAGAGCGGTACAGGTCAAAAGATGATCTGCAATATGATTACCACTGCTACCATGATCAAGATGGGTCGTGTTAAAGGCAATAAGATGGTAAATATGCAGCTCACCAACGCTAAACTCGTCGACCGCGGTACTCGTATGATTATCGAAGAACTCGGCCTCGAATACGAAGAAGCAAAACGACTTCTTCTCATGCATGGTTCTGTTAAGAATGCTTGCGACGCTTATCGCGGCGAACATAACGAAGACGCAGAATAAAATGAAATTTATCACTCGCATCATAACGGCCGGCGCCCTCGCGGCGGCGGCCGTTTTCTCAGCTAACGCTGCTGAGCGCACCGAACTCTACGGACAGCGAGCATCGCTCTTCTCGGCTCTTACGGTTAATGCCAATAGCATCGTTATGCTTGGCAATAGTCTTACTCACGGTTGCGAATGGCACGAACTTCTCGGTATGTCAAACGTACTTAACCGCGGAATTAACGGTGATACAACTGATGGTATCTACGACCGACTCGAGTCGATTCTCCCTGGCAAACCTGCCAAAATTTTTCTTCTCTGCGGCGTAAATGACGTAAGCCACAACCTCTCGGCTGACTCAATAGCTGCATCTGTACTCAAAATCGTCGATCGTATCCGCACAGAGTCTCCCACTACCAAGGTATATTTACAGTCGCTTCTGCCTATCAACAATTCCTTCGGTCGCTACCGTCTCCTAGCCGACAAAGAACAAGTGATTCGCGACATCAACATAATACTTGCAGAAGAAGCTGCCAAACGACCTGACGTAACTTGGCTCAACATCAATCCTCACTTCTGCGACGCCGACGGCAACCTCCGCAAAGAACTTACCAATGATGGTTTGCACCTCCTCGCTCCCGGCTACGAAATCTGGAGAGAACTCCTCCTCCCCCACCTCGCCGACTAATCACCAACGTAAAAACAAGCAAAGACGGGCACTTGCCTGCTTTGCTTGTTAATGTTTATATAACCAAAATTACGATTATGCTCAACGACGTTACTATAAGCGCACTCGCGCTCGGCTTATCTTCACTTACCGGTTCGTTTATCGGATTTTTCTTCAAGCGAATACCCCACCGTCTCAACGACATCTTCCTAGGCTTTTGCGCCGGCATGATGCTCGGAGCTGCCGTTGTATGTCTTATTCTCGAAGGCATCTCAATGGGTGGCAATGCGTGGTGGCAAGTAAGCATAGGAGTCGTTTTGGGCGTAGTTTTAATCAGTTTTATCGACCGACTCACACCTCATCTCCACCGAATATCTGGTATCGGTGAAATGGAGAGTCATAGCTCATCGAATGATACAACTAATAGAGTTCTGCTCTTTGTACTTGCAATAGCAATCCACAAGCTGCCCGAAGGTATGGCTACCGGTATAACCTTCGATGGTCATAACATCGATAACGCGTGGGCTGTAACAGTGTCAATTGCCCTCCAAAACATTCCTGAAGGCCTCGTAGTTGTTACTCCCCTACTTCTTATCGGAGTAAGCCGAATGCGCACCGCCATTGTAGCTCTATCAATCGCTGCAATCGAGATTACAGGAGTATTTGCCGGATTCTATGTTGGAAGCATATCAGCGACACTTCTACCAACCCTCTTAGGACTTGCCGGCGGTGCTATGCTCTACGTTCTTTCAGACGAAATGATACCCGAAACTCACTCTCACGGATATCAAAGAGAGGCCACCTACGCACTAGTCGCAGGCGTCCTCTGCTTACTTATTATTCGCCAATTATCGGCGTAGCAATTTGCTGATTACGACATAACCACCGAATACCTGAAGTAGCATTCCGGGGATAGCGATACGGAAGTCTTGTACGGCAGTGTAGAAATTGCCTACTATAGTCCATTCGCCTAAAGTGCCAAGCACTTGGTATGCAAGCACAACTCCTGCTAAAAGGAGTATCGATACTCGCTGAAATCTTTGAGCCGTAAAGCCGGCAACAATTGCGAGAAGCACTGATTTGAGCACTATTGCAGGAAGTGCTACTGGTAATGGCATTCCGAACAAGAGCGTATTGACTACGGGTGAAGCTACTGCAGTAAGTACTCCCACACGCCAACCATATTTATACGCTCCTACGAGGGTGAAAAAGTAGATAGGCAACCAAGTAATGCCTCCTTGCGGCACTAAGTGAAACAATTGAGGCAACACGATATTACCGACAACGAATAGAATCGCTGCCAAATATGTTTTGATATTCGTGTACTCTAACGAATAGAGTTTTAAAGTCGTTGTCTGCATTATTTTTGTAAAATATTCGTTATAAATTCTGTAATGAGTGGCAAACACTCCGCTGCCGTAGTGCACTCGCTACAAAGGACTTCTACGGGACAATAACCATCACCGTTGCGATTGATTATATGCGGCACTCGCACGTCATAAGTAACCTTTACATCGCTATCGCTTAGCAATGCTACTGCGGCATCACTGATAACGTCGGCGTATAGCTCATCGACTCCGCCGAGAATCATCAAAGCAGCAGCACCTTTCCCTACCACCTTATCGGCAACCGACGCTCCGGCAAGAAGATTCTCTCCGTCATTAAGCAATCGATAGAGGTCTGAGATACCACGACCATCATAGGTGTATATCTCCCGAGAACAGACCACCAAGGAGTGCCCACCACTATGCAGTATCTGCACTAAATCGGATGTCATAGTGTACCTTGCTTAAGCTGCTCCACATAGCGGTCGATACGTTGCATCTGAGCCGGTATATCGATATTCTGCGGACAGTGATGAGTACACTTGCGGCAACCGATACAGTGGTTAGCTTGACGTAGACGAGGCACAGAACGATCGTAGCCGACAAGAAAAGCACGACGAGCTTGGCGATAATTTTCGTTCTGCGACGATGATGGCAGATTACCCTCATTGATACACTTGTTGTAGTGCGCAAAGATACCGGGTATATCTATGCCGTAGGGGCACGGCATACAATATTGGCACGCAGTGCACGGCACCGAGTGGTAGGTAAGCATCATTTGAGCGGTATCCTCGAGCAAAGCCAACTCCTCATCAGTGCAAGGGTCAAGCGGTGCAAATGTGCGGATATTATCCTGAAGATGCTCCATATACGTCATACCGCTCAATACGGTCATTACGCGCGGTAGAGATCCGGCAAAACGAAAAGCCCACGATGCAATACTATCATCGGGACGACGCTGCTTCAATCGGCCGTTGAGATAGTCGGTCAGTCCGGCGAGACGTCCGCCCAATAGCGGCTCCATTACCATAACTGAGATGCCTCGTTTATCCAATTCGTTATAGAGGTATTCTGCGTTGAAGTTGAAGCCCGATGCATGACGGAAATCAACGTAATTGAGCTGAATCAACACAAAATCCCACTTAATTTCGTCGTGACGCGAAAGAAGATAGTCGAAAGCCTTGATATCGCCGTGATACGAAAATCCCAAATTGCGGATTCGTCCGGCTTCTCGTTCTTTAAGGAGGAAATCGAGTAAGTTATTGTCGATAAATCGCTCCATAAGCGAGGGCAAACCCTCTCCGATACCAACGATATGCATCAAATAATAGTCGATATAGTCGGTCTGGAGATCGCGGAACGAGTTGTGATACATTTTCACCGATTCATCATAAATCTCCTTGAGCGATAATCCGCGTCCGATAAGACTTTGATTCGATAATTTGGTCGAAATATAGTATGAATCGCGAGGATGGCGCTTCAAAGCTATTCCGGTAGCCTTTTCCGAAAGACCTCGGCAATATGGTGGCGCTGTATCGAAAAGATTGACTCCGTGAGCAAGTGCATAGTCTACCAAGTCGTTTACGGCATCTTGGTCGACCTCCTCGCCATTGCCATCTGCTGCTCGACGCATTGGCCAACGCATACAACCATAGCCAAGGAGCGATACTTTCTCGCCGGTTTTCGGATTGATTCGATATGTCATTTGGTCGGTAGGCACTTCGCCACTTGCTTTGCCTTCTTTCGAAGTATCCGAGGCTGTATTGCAAGCGGTCATTACGGTCGAAGTCGCAGCCACACCTATGCCGAGACGCTTCAAAAACTCTCGACGGTCGATATTATTCTTTTCACTCATGATTTTCAAAGATTAGATTGTACGATGACGCTCATGTCCTTCAACATAGATAGCACTGAACGGACGGGACGGGCAGAGGTTCTCGCAAGCTCCGCAACCGATACAACGTTCGGTATTGACAACCGGAATCTTGCGTGAATCAGCGTTATCGGGGTCGTTCGGCACCATGGTTATAGCACCGACGGGACAATGGCGGGCACAATTGCCACACTCAACATCATCTGTAAGTGCCACACAATTTTCTTTGATCCATACGGCATGGCCGACTTGAATTGCCGACTTTTCTGCTTTATCTATTTTAAGAATAGCTCCGGCTGGACAAACCTCGGAGCAACGTGTACACTCCGGACGGCAATATCCACGCTCATACGATGCTTCGGGCTGCATCAAAGTCTCCAACTTAGTCGACGGACGAAGCACATCATTGGGGCATGCCGATACACAAAGCTGACAAGCAACGCAGTGCTGTGAAAAATTTCGGATGCTTTGAGCTCCCGGAGGAACGATAGGAGTCTTTCGTTCGGGCACTTTCTTATCTTCGATAGCAGCCAAACCACCATCAACCTTTGCTTCTTGAGCTTTGATAGCCGCTGTTGCCATTGTAGCTGCGCCAACTGTCAAGAACGTGCGACGGGCGCCGTCGACCTGCTTTTCATCGGAATTTTTTGGCGTTTTTACTCGGCGACGATACGAAATTGCGTCATGTCGACATGTATCGATGCAATCCATACACGCCACGCAACGACTATAATCTACCGTATGCTCTTTGCCATTGATACACGAAGCTTTGCAACGACGCGAACATAGACCGCATGCATTACACTTGCTTTTGTCAATCTCGACGCGAAGAAGTGAGAAACGCGACAAAAATCCGAGTACCGTACCTACGGGGCAAATTGTATTGCAGTAAGTACGACCGTTGCGCCACGCTAAGACTGCGATAATTACAAAGGATGCAAGTGCTATTATAAAGGTCGGCAGTGTCTTAATCCACACATCGACTTCATAAAAAGCATAGCTACCGGCGCGTTCGGCAATGTAGGCAAGGGCGTTATTGCCCAATTTGTATAGCGGTGCAATTAGATTGGAAACGATACGACCATATGTGCTATATGGCGCGAGCAATGCCCACACCGATCCGATACCGGCAACTAATGCTATAATAAACAATACTAGTACGCCATAACGCAACAATCGGCGTTCGGGCGAATATGAGAAACGATACTTTTTTGATTTGCGACGCCCCGAAAACCACGACACAATGTCTTGCATTACGCCCAACGGACAGATTACGGAGCAATAAATTCTACCGAATATGAGCGTCAGCACTACTAAAAGAGCTACAACTCCAAAGTTTAAGGCAAGCAACGCAGGCAAAAATTGAATTTTTGCCACCCAACCAAGCCATGCGTGAAGCGTCCCCGTAAAATCGAGAAACAGTGCCGTAACAGCCATGATACACAGGCTCGCAAGGGCTATTCGAATTTTTCTTATCATAGGTATTATTATTGATTGTTGAATCACGTTGCAAATTTAATACTAATCTATTACATATCCACTACCAAAATTATAGTTTTTTATACCACAAAAAAACGCGTAACTAATTTGCTACGCGTTTCTGTTAATCAATATTTTCTTTTACGGCTTCACCGGAGCAATCGTAAATTTATACGAGTAAGTGTTATTGCCGTTTAGGATATATTTGTCATGAGGATGAGCTCCCCAAGAGTTGTCGCCGCCGAGGGCACGCTGCGCAAGGTCGACGTTGAGGAATACTCGCGTACGGTCGTGGCGCACATCGCTATTATGCATCTGCTGTTTACGAATACCGGGGTCGATTACTTCGGGGATCACATCGAGGGCACTCATATTGAGCGGTTGATTGCCTACGACTTTAACACCATAGCCTTCATCGTCGGTAAGGGTAGCCCAACGTACATCGGTCTTATTACCCGATTCTTGCGGACGTATATAGGGGAAATATTGGTCTGCCACTTTACCTGTCCAGACGCCCATAAACGATGACGTCTTGCGGTCGGAGTAGTTTTCCCACGGACCTCGACCATACCAAGTGAAATTCTGGTGTCGTTTTGCCATCGGGATTTGAAGCCCTATTCGCATCACTTCGGGAGTGGTTTCGCTACCAATGAGATTTGCTTCTACGGCAAGGACGCCATCAGCACCGAGGGTATAAGTCAAGGTATAGTCGGCATCGACATCATCAAGGCGATATTTGATAGTCAACGAAGCGCCTGTGGCGTCTACTTGTTCTTTCATATCTACGATACGACGGTTATCGGCTGCGCAGCGCCAAGCATTTAAGCGTTTGTGCGAGTTGCTACCGAAGTCGTTATCGGTAGCTGCACGCCAGAACGATGGTTCGATGCTGCCGTCGAGCAATTCGCGATTGCCGAAACGATACGAAACGAGAGCTCCGTTGCGGTCGTCGATAGCGATTGTTGCATTTGATGCAGTATAGATGATATAGCGGTCGTCTTTCGATGTCTTCACTTCTTCGCCGCTAGCTTTGGCTAAGTCGGTTTGGATATTTTCAGAGATAACAAACTGCTCGCGAGCTACTTCGTGTCCGGCAGGAATGATTTCGTCGCCAATACGAGTGTAGGCGTACACCGAGAGGTGATATTCGGCTCCGTCTGCGAAATTAAGCGATGGATAATCGACTTTCACCACTTTTTCTTTCTCTGCGGGGAGATCAATTTCAATCGATTCCGATGCTACGCGTTCGCCATTGCGGAGAAGTTCCCAACGGAAGTCGTAATCGGCAAGATTGCGGTACATAAAGTGGTTTTCTACCACAAATTCGCCTGATTTTGCGTTCGAATCGCGGAAACGGATATCTTGGTACACTTTTTTCACCTCATAGAGTCCGGGATGAGGTGTGCGGTCGGGAAGTACGAGACCGTTGATACAGAAGTTTTCATCATGGGTGTAGTTGTAAGCACCGAAGTCGCCGCCATACGCCCAATATTCATCGCCGTTTTCATCTTTGGTAAGGATACCTTGGTCGACCCAGTCCCAGATGAAGCCGCCCTGCATGTGGGGTGATGAACGAATAATGTCGAAGTACTCTTGGAAGTTACCCGTACTATTACCCATCGCATGAGCATATTCGCACATAATATACGGACGTGTTACGTCGGTACGCTCGGCATAGTCTTTCATATGTTGGATGTAGGGATACATTGGGCAGACGATATCGGTATTTGTGCCGCCATACGACTGCTCATACTGCACGGGGCGAGTATTATCGCGCTGTTTCACCCAATCGTACGCAATATAGAAGTTCTTGCCATTGGCACTCTCGTTGCCAAGACTCCAAGTGATGACGCTGGGGTGGTTTTTGTCGCGTTCGACCAGCGAATACTGGCGATCGAGGATCGAAGCGGTCCACTCGTCGCGATTACCCGGGTGACGGGGCCAGTCATTTCTGCCGCCCATTCCGTGGATTTCGACATTTGCTTCATCGACGAGGTAGATACCATATTGGTCGCAGAGGTCGTACCACAAAGGGGGCTGTGGATAGTGCGACGTACGCACGGCATTGATATTGAACTGCTTCATCACGCGTATATCCTGCATCATTGTCTCGCGGTCGACGACGTGCCCTGTATATTGGTTATGCTCGTGTAGGTTCACTCCATGAACTTCGATCACTTTGCCGTTGACGAGGAGCTGTGCATTCTTGATTTCTACTTTGCGGAAACCGATGCGCGACGAGGTCGACTCTATCACTCCGCCCTTGCGGTCTTTAAGAGTGAGAACGAGAGTATAGAGGTAGGGAGTCTCGCCGCTCCACTTGTTCACGTTTTTGAGTGTCGTTTTCACCTTGGTTTCTGTGCTTGCGTCGGCGGCTATGGTGAGCGAATTCACCTTATTGAATACTCTACGACCGTTTGCATCATAGATAGCCACATCGAGTTTGCCACCAAATGCAGCCGGAGCGTGGTTTTGCAACTTCACATCGAGGTCGAGCACGCCATGGCGATAGCTCTTATCGAGTTCTGCTTTGGCGAAGAAATCGAGGATGCGTTCGTTGGCTGTTGAGTAGAGGTAGACGTCGCGATCGATACCCGACAGACGCCAAAAGTCTTGATCTTCGAGGTATGAGCCGTCGGTCCAACGATACACCTCGCACGCAAGCGTATTTTCGCTCTTTTTAATATAAGGAGTGATATCGAATTCGGCAGGATTCTTGGTGCTTTGCACATAGCCCACCTTTTTGCCATTGACCCACACATACATACCGGCAGTACTACCGTCGAAATGCAAAATTACACGTCTGCCATCCCACGCTTCCGGCAATTCGAACGTACGGCGATAGCTACCCACCGGATTATCGTCGTGAGCGATAAACGGTGGATTCTTTGGGTGTGGATAGGTAGTATTAGTATATATCGGAGTGCCGTAGCCTTGCATTTCCCAGTTCGAAGGCACATCGATAGTTGCCCACTTGCTATCATCGTAGTCGACCTTATAGAAATCGACGGGACGATCGGCCGGTTTCGCTACGAAATTGAATTTCCACTTACCATTAAGCGAACGATAGTACGGCGAAGATTCGTGATTGCCATCTAACGCTTGCTCGATTGTTGCATAGGGGTATGCCGTCGCGCGCGGATAAAGACGCCCTTCGGCAAATACCTCCGGATTCTCCCAGTCGTTTGCAGCCCCTGCCGTAATAAGCGTGCACGCTGCGGCTAACGAGAGTAGAGTCATACGAATTTTAATCATGAGGAATAGATTTTTAGTATAGTTAATTTTCTAATTATCAGATAAGATAAAATATTTCGACTACAAAAGTAGTGAAATAAATTTGGATGTTAAAGTTTTTTTGTGTAATTTTGCAGCACTTTTCGGGGCGTAGCGCAGTCCGGTAGCGCACCTGGTTTGGGACCAGGTGGTCGCAGGTTCGAATCCTGTCACCCCGACAACGGCTTGTAAATCGTCGATTTGCAAGCCGTTTTTCTTCATTGATACCGATTCTTCGGGTTGCCGGGAGGCAAGCGAATGACTCGTTATAATTAGATTTCTGATTGTCAGCTATATTAGCTTAAAGCTGTTAAAAAGTGTGTGTCATACACGCAATAAAAATGTTGCAAATTAACAACAATTAACAAAAAAACAAAAGGTTACATTTATCTTTTTTCTACTTTTGCACCGTTGAAGTGCTTTTGATTGCATAATTGTTATTTGCACACTCTGAGGGCATCAAAACAAGAGATTATAGTACTTATTATTAATAACCGAAACCTAAGCAAAACCTAAGCCATTATGACCTACTACCAAGGGATAACTAGGCGAGGGAAAATCCAATAGCTGAAACACTAATCAGATATGAAACGTAAAATACTGTTACTCATTGCGGCCTTGATGGTCTCCGGCTTTTGCTCGAGGGCTGTCGCACAATTCGCGTTGAAGACCAATATCGTCGACGATGCTCTGCTGAACGTCAACGTTGGCGCTGAGCTCCGCACTGCTCCACATTGGTCGGTCGATCTTTCGGGTAGCTTTAACTCTTGGAAGCTCGACGACGGAAAGCGTTGGAAACACTGGTGGGTCATGCCGGAAATGCGTTATTGGTTCTGCCGCACGTTTGGCGGACATTTCGTTGCCGCTCACCTCGTTGGTGGTCAATATAACGTCGGAATGCTCGACGTTGACTTCGACTTCCTCGGTACTAACTTTACCAATCTCAAAGACCACCGCTTCCAAGGATGGGCTGCCGGTGCCGGTATCGGATATGGCTACCGTTGGGTCCTCGGACGTCATTGGGACATCGAAGGTGAAATCGGTCTCGGATGGGTATATACCCGCTACGACGTTTTCGAATGTAAAGAATGTGGCCGTAAGGTCGCTAAAGACCGTCCGCACAACTATGTAGGCCCCACAAAGGTCGCTATTAACCTCGTTTATAACTTCTAAGGCCATGAAAAAGACTTTGATTGCCGCTATGGCGCTTATGGCTTCCATGACCTGTATGGCAGAGGCCAATATCCCTGTTAAAAATCTTCGCATCAACCGCATCGGCGAAAACATCGCCGTCGACTTCAATATCGACCCGTCGGGATACAACCCCGGACGTAATGCCGAAGTGAAATTCACGCCCGTTCTTAGAGCTGCCGACGGTTCTGACTCGCTCGAGCTAAAACCTGTTACAGTTGTTGGCAGCACACGTTACTACCTCGGGTTACGCGACAAATCGATCAAAGAAGGCGACATGGTATGCCGCTCAGGTGCCGAACGTCCGCTCGACTACCGTGTTGAAGTGGCTTACCAACCTTGGATGGAGCACTCTACACTCGACATGCGTCTCACTTCGACTTCGTGCTGCAAAGCTCCGCAGAACATGCTCAACGAGCCCGCACAAATGGCGGCTATCGACTACCGTGAGCCTGCGTACGCGGCTGTGAGCAACTACGTAAAGGTTACAGGCGACAGTGCTGTCGTACTATCTGAAAACCTCTCGGCTTTTGTCGACTTCGTGGTGAACCGCACCGAAATCCGTCCCGACTACCGCAACAACCGCTCGGAAATCAACAAGATTCTCGATGCTATTAATAAGGTAAAAGGCGACCCCGATGCTACAATCACCGAAGTTACTTTCAAAGGCTTTGCATCGCCCGAAGGCAGCTACCAGAACAACGTCCGCCTCGCTATGGGACGTACTGAAGCGCTCACTAACTACGTGAGAAAGCAATTCGACTTCGACCGCAAGATTATGCACACTTCATACGAAGCTGAAGACTGGGCAGGCCTTCGCGCTTGGGTAGAAGCGTCGTCAATCGACAACCGCGACGAAATTCTCGGAATCATCGACACCGACATCTACACCGATCCCGACGCGCGCGAGTGGAAACTCAAATCGACCTATCCCACCGAGTATCGTATGCTCCTCAATGACGTATACCCCGGCTTGCGACACACCGACTTCACAATCAGCTACCGCATCCGCGTATACGCTACTATCGAAGAGCTCCGTGCCGCTTACAACGCTACTCCCGAGCGTCTCCGTCCCGTCGACTTCCAGCGCCTTGCCGACTCTTATAGCGTCGGATCGCCCGAGTATAAAGCGATTATGGCGAAGGCTGCCGAAATCTACCCCGCCGACCAGCAGGTAAACATCAACATGGCAAACATCGCAATCGCCGATGGCGACCTCAATGCTGCCGAACGTTACCTCGGTAGTGCCGGTAGCTCGAACGAAGCTGTATACACTCGCGCGACTCTCGCTGCTGTTAATGGCCAGTACGACCGTGCCGAGCAGCTTTTCGCTTCGATTGCGCCCGTGATGCCCAAAGCTCAAATCGCACTCGACGAAGTTCGTGCTATTATCAACCGTAAACCTGTAACATACACCGTAAACGAATAATTTTCGCTTATGTATCGAGACACCATATAAGTCGAACTTGTGTACATAACAACAATTTACTAATAACTCGGTGTATTGAGACCTAATTCCAAACAATAAAACAACAAGTAACTAAGTTCAATTTTTCTAATATTTTCATTTTATGAAAACTAACTATTATTCACTATTCGCTGCGGCAGCTCTTCTTGGTCTTGCTAGCTGCTCTAGCGATGAACCTAATAATGGTTCAAACAACGGTGGTCTCGCCGAAGGCGAAAACTACATGGCTTTCACTATCTCTAACGTAGGTGGTAACTCGCGCGCGGCCGATACTATCGCTGTTGAAAACGCTACAGGCAACGAAGGTGTTGTAACTGCCCAAAATGTTCGTTTCTTCTTCTACGACGCAAACGGCAATGCGTTTAACTTCGCTAATACATCTAATGTTAACGGAGATGTTACTCTAACCAACATGGTTAAGCCCTCTGAAATCAGCCAGACAAAAAACAGCACCGGTGCAGAAGTTAAAACAGGTGTACTCGTTCTTGGTAAAGCTGCCGAGGCTGGATACGTAGGTGCTGTTCCTAGCCAAGTTCTTTGCGTTGTTAATGCAACAGATTACACAGCTCTTCAGGGCAAATCTCTTAGCGAAGCTCTTAATTTAACAACTACTTGGAGTGCACTCACTAGCGATTCAAGTTTCTTAATGACTAGCGCAACTTGGGTAAATAGCAATAATGAAGTTGTTACTGCTGATAAGGACATCGAAGGTCATATTCGCACCACACCCGAACTTGCTCAACAGAACCCCATCAACATCAATATCGAACGCCTCGCTGCTAAAGTACGCGCCAAATACGATGATACCATCAATGTTCAGGCTAAGAAAACTGCCGATGGCACCGACTATAAGTATATCGTAGACAACAAAGAAGCTTCGTTCACACTCAACATTAATGGTTGGCAGCTTCATAACACAGCTGTTCAGGCTTACACTTTCAAGCAACTTGAAAAAACTTACAATTTCGGTTGGAATTGGAACGATGCTACTAACAAACGTTCTTATTGGGCTAAAACAAACCCCGGTACTCTTGCAAATGATTCATACAACATTGCTGATAACAACCAGTTTAAACTTCAGTCGTTCGACACTAACGCTCCCACATCAAACGTTGCTTACTGCTACGAAAACACAACTAGCGACTCTACTAACGTATTCGACCGCACAGACGCCAAAGCTACCGCTATCGTTATCAAAGGCACTCTTAATATGACATTTGATGGAGGACAAACTGTGAATAATGTTCCTCTCTGCAAGTGGTTTGGTAGCTACTATCTCGAATCTACCCTTAAGGGCATGATTGCTCAGTCGTATAATACAGCTAACAATACTTCTTATACAGACGCAAATGTAGAATTTGTATACAATGTCGCAGACAAAGACAATAGCTACACAGCTGTAATCAAAGATGGTGAAAACACTTATGACACAGGCGACAACTTCAAGAAAATCCTCTGGTGGAAGAATGGTGTAACATCTTACTACCTCAACATCGAACATCAGGGTGGCAAACTCGGTGTTGTTCGTAACCACATCTACGACTATAAATTCGACGGCGTTATCGGTCTTGGCTTCCCCGGCAACGACGATAAGCTTCCCGAAGATCAAGAAACTTACGTAGCTGCTCATCTCAACATCCTTAACTGGAATCTTATCAAGAACTCTATCACTCTCGAATAATAATAGATTACTCAATAAAGTGCCCGCTCGCTCGGGCGGGCACTTTTTCAAATTATCAAACATTAGGCTCCTTACGAAACATCACCCTCTCCCCACTCAGTATTAACTCCCAAAGAAACTCTCCCCTTTCCTCGATTATCTTTCCTCTTTCATCTTAATCTCGACTCCCCTTCGCCTCCTGTAGGCACAACATATATAGAACGAAAACGAATTCTTAAAACGATGATACCTCGACTGATTAAATCCATGCTTGCCGCCATCGCGACAACGGTGGCAATCTCAGGTTGCTCTTTGATTAACGAAGATAGCGACTGCGTTCTTAGTAGTAACTTGGTAAAATTCCGGTACGACTACAATATGAAGCACGCCGACGCATTCTCGTCGGAAGTCAAGCAAGTTACGTTGCTCGCATTCGAGAGCAAGAGCGGACGACTTGTACAGCGCCTCGACGTACCCGCCGAAAAGATGCGCAACGGCAACTCGATACCTCTCGAGGTAGATCCGGGTGCATACGACCTCCTCGCATGGGCGGGCGAGCACTCCAAGAGCTTCGACATCGCTGCCGGTAAGATTGGCGAAAGCACCTTGAGCGACTTCCACGCTTACCTCCGCCGCACCATTGCCGACGACGGCTCTCACAACGTTAGCGACGACATCGCGCCTATCTTCCACGGCATGATGCACGTCAACCTCAGCTACGCAGCACCCTCGGCGCCCAACATCGTCGAAATGCCGCTCGTAAAGGACACCAACGTTATCCGCGTAATCCTCCAGCACGTTACCGGCGAAATGGTCGACCACTCGAACTTCAACTTCACCATCACCGACCGCAACGGCTGGCTCAACGCCGACAACTCGCTCCGCGACAACCAATCGATTTCATATCACCCCTGGCGCCTCTACACCGGTACCGTCGACATCAACACCAACCCCACCGACGCCCCCACCAACCGCGCCACATCGGATATCAGCTCGCGTAGCCTCCTTGGCGGCTCGATGGCAGAGTTTACCCTCTCGCGTTTGATGATGCAGAACGATCCCGAGCTACTCGTAACCGACAAAAGCGGCAAAACCATCTTGAAGATTAACATCCGCGACTACGCCCTGCTCGTCAAAGGATTCTACAACGAATCGATGGACGACCAAGAGTACCTTGACCGTCAGGACGAATATAACATGACCTTCTTCCTCGACGAAGGCAACCGCTGGCTCAATGCCGTGATTGTTATCAACGACTGGCGCATCATTCGCCACTCACTTCCTTTAGAATAATCATCTTTGCATCTTAATATGGCTTGCACATTTTACAATATAACCAAGGCTGCCTTCTCGGGCGCGTTGCTCGCTGCGGCGGCTTCGTGTACATACGACGCCTCGCTGTGTGTCGAAGACCGCCCCGGCTATAAGGATGGCAACGACATCTGGCTGTCGGTCGACGTGCGCAGTCTCGACAACGTCGGAGCACGAGCTTCTCGTGCCGAGGGCGACGATGCCGCCGGACACCCCGAAGAAGCAGGCACCGACGCCGAAAACTTTATCGACGTCAACGACGTGAAAGTAATGTTTGTCGGACCCGACGGCACTGTGATGCGCACTCTCGGTAATGACGAATATACAGTGGTTAAAGAGGAAAACGGCTACAAACTGGCTTTTCGCATCAATCGCGAGTACTTCAATACTACCCTCTCCAACCCCACCTTCAAACTTATGGTGGTAGCCAATACCAAAGGCCCCAATCGCACAAGTGCGCCCGACTTCTCACTCACAAATACTTGGGCAAAGACTCCCGAGCAGGTGGCAGAGCAGCATATAGCGTTCAAATATGAGCCCGGCGAAAACGCTTGGGTACCCTCAGACGATAACGGCTACATCCCCATGACCGGTATTGTTACCACACCCTACACCACCGCCGCTATTGATACAGCCAACACTCAAGAGACCGCCTTTGATGCCGGCACTATCGATATGCAGCGCACCATGGCTAAGTTCCGCTTCATCGACGTAATCCAAGAAAAAGACCCATCGATGACCGGCGTATCTATCTCCGCAGTGCGTCTCCAGGGCTACGCCAACAAAGGTGCTTACTTCCCTGCTAACAACTACGGCAAATGGTACACTGATGGCGCTTGTGCGCTCGAAAATGCCACAATGCCGCGTGATTGGTATAAAGATAAGCAAACATTGAACTCAACACACGTTACATTCAGTGAAGAAAGCAAGAGTTACAATGCCTTTATCGGCTACGTGCCCGAATTTAATCGCAGCGAACTCCTCGATGGTGATTATTATCCGACACTTGCAGTAGATATCAAAGGCCTTGATGCCCCCACAGAGCCTGAAAAAATTCAGACATTCTACTATTCACTGTCTCGCAATAATATTGAACAGATTGTCCGCAACCATATCTACGAATTCCGCATCAACGTAGAGACAAGTTTCAAACTCGACCTCACTGTTGACGTTAAAGAATGGGAATGCAACAAATTTGAGTACGAATTGAGCGATATCGTAGTTATTGACGGCGACAATCGACTTCAGTGGGAAACCGACGGCGTGCTGTTCTCTACCGGACAGAAAGAGTATAACGACAAGACCGAGTCGCAGCTCACAATTGCAGCCGAAGGCTCAGACAACAAAGCCGTAAAAGGCACATTCAAGATTTCAGCTCCAATCGGCTCTACTTGGACCGCCTACTTTATCCCCGGCGAAAACGGCTCGGGCGCGTTCGAGTTCGTCGACGTTGACGAGAACGGAATTAAGTCCGGCAGCAACAAAGTTGCTATAACCGGCAATGTAGGCGATCCGGCAGAGTTTTATCTCCACGCAGCACACCCGGCCGATGCCTTTAACCACTATGCCGAACTCGTTGTGGCAGTGCGCAGCGCCGACGGGCGCGTTCAGTATGCCCCGATAGGCTATAATGGCAGTACTCGTTATGTAATCTTCAGACAAAAGACACTCTAATGAAAATGTTCAGAAACATACTAAATAGCTCGGCTCGTCGCCTTGCGTCTATGGCAGGTATAGCCATTGCGCTCTACGCCTGCTCTGCACTCTCATCTTGTTCTGACGATTCAGGAATCATCCCGACTCCCGAAGATAAAGAGGGTTGCTTCATCACCGTAACCGTGCCTATGCAAGACGCCGGTTCGCGAGCTGATGGCGATAACAATGACCGATACAAAGAATTCACGGTCAAAACACTCGACTTGTTCTTCTATAAAGCAGAGGGTTTCACACCAGAATCATCACAGGCTGTATATCATAAGCGCATTGATGTTGACTTTGTGGGCAGTAGTGTAGTCCAAGTCAATATCCTCAAAAAGGAGATGGACGTCATCTTCGGCACTAACGGCACCAAATGTGTTCTCTATGCTGTTGCAAACTACCCCAAAGACCTCAATGGCAGTAATGCAACCCCTAATCAGTTGCAAAATCTGACAGTCGGTCCTAACTTTGAGAAGACCAATGTCCAGAAGTCTTTTGCCATGATTTCAGACGAAGCAGAAGTTACCCTTGACCGCACAGAAAAAAAAGCCACCGGAAAGTTGACTCTTACTCGTGCTTGTGCAAAACTTATGCTCTCGCTCGATGTTCCCGCATCAATCGACGTAACAAATACTGTATCCAATCCCGGCGACAATACGACCTCTGAAACAACAGTTACATACGTACCGAATCTCGGCGCTGCTCGCGTTTGGATTTCTAATGGTGTAAAAGAATCGAATATCTTCAAAGAAATCAACAATTCTACTAAAATCGACAAAACAAATTACTACACCAACACCTTTAATACTGACGAAGGAAATGGCTCTTCGTTCGATACAGTTGCTACCGAAAGCCGCTACAAGTATGTTCAGAGCATACCATTCTATAGCTACCCCAACAAATGGGACCCCAAGAGCGCTGAAGGAGCTACTATAATCATCTTCCAGATTCCTTGGAAAATAAAAGATACGGAAAATAGTCAGATTTTAACCTACTACTCTATCACCGTAAATCCCGACAGTTGTCAGCTGCTTCGCAATAATTTCTACGATATGCGCGTTATCGTCAGCCGTCTCGGCAGCTCCGATATTTCAGCTCCGGTCGACATGGAGGTCGAGTGGAATTATGAACTTCCATGGAACAAACACACCCTTCCTATCAACATCAAAGATATCCGCTATCTTTTGCTCAACAACAACGACTACGATAGCACGAACAAATATTCCGAAGTTGGGTCGGTCAAAGTTGATACAGTAACCAGTACAGATTGGTTGACAAAATCAACAGGTTGGTACGTCTACAAGATGAATAACGAAACTGAGATATCAATCCCCGTTTCCACTTCGCATAAAGTAAAAATTTCGAAAGTCGAAATGATTTGGAGAGATTACGCTGCCAACGAGGATATTGTGTATGTACCGGTATATTCTGAGAATGGCAACACCGGCAAAAGCTATACATCAACCGGCAAATATATCGACGGGACTGACTATCTTGGCGTAGATTTCGATAATTCGAAAAGTACGCTCAACTTTAAGCGCGGACTATATAACATTAAACCGAATAGTACGCCGTCACAGTCGACGTCAACATATACCCCGATGTATGTCAATGTATATATCTGCCACGAGGACGATCCAACCTATGCTCAAAAAATCCGTATCGAGCAGTATCCGCCGATTTATATTTCGTCGCAGAAAACATCATACGCCAGCCATCGATTTATTAATAAAAATAATACAAGTAGCAATGATAACAAAGGCTTTGTTAGTAATAGCTCGAACAATTCTTTGCATCTTGGCTCTCTTAGCGAGAAAGCCAACCACAACACCTATATAATTAATATTTCAAGACTTGACAATACTGATACAAATAAGGATTATGTAATTGCAGACCCACGTACTCAAACAGTCAATAATTTCCCATACCTAAGCAATAACACTGAAGGAGACTGGACAATTAGCTCGAATTCATTGGAAACCAATGGTAGTTTAAGTACAACGACTCGATTAATGACTAATTACTACCCCAGTTCAAGCGATTCCACTCAAAAGAATTATATCGCGCCACAGTTTAGAATTGCGTCTCAGTATGGTGTTACAGTAACATTGAATAACCTAACAAAGGCACAACGACGATGTGCTTCCTACCAAGAAAATGGGCGTCCTGCAGGGCGATGGCGTCTTCCCACTATTGCGGAAATTAAGTTTATTGCAAATCTTTCTGCAACTAAACATATCCCATATTTATTTGGCGATTCAAATGAAACCGACGTCCGCTACTGGTGCGCATCAGGAGCAGTAACAGTTAATAATAAAGATCGAGAAGTTTCAGAATCGAAAAATGAGAATAACCATGTTCGCTGCGTATACGACGAATGGTATTGGGGCAATGATACACTCAAAGCAGACGACAAGGCTAAATTCGTATGGGGCGATCGCCCACGCAGTACTTCAGGTAATGTAAATAAAATAATTAAACGATAGTTGATTATGAATAAGTTTATATCTATCATAGCATTCGCTTTAGCCGTGCTCTTTGCAGCATGCAGCGACGAGGTGCAAGTCTCCCCCGGCACGGCTAGCTCTGTGCCCGACGGCACGCCTATCGAGATATCGTCGGCTATCGAATTTCCCGAAATGAACTTCGGGAATCCATCGCGTGTACTCCAAGAAAACATCAGCGCCACCTACCTCATAAACACGCTCAAAATCCACCTCTTTGTATTCGATAAATCGGGAGCTATGCGCCAGTTTATCGAACCTAAAGATATCACAATCGACACACAAAAGACAACCGCAACGACAGCATACTTCAAAGTAAAGAACATCTACGCAAGTTCAGAGCCTCGCACATTGCACTTTGTTATCGTTCCCGAGATTACCAATCTTCGCACTATCAAGGGCGGTGAATATATCGACATGATGGCAAATGAAAATGTGGTGATGCCCGCCCTGCAGATTGGCGACAAAGATAACCAAATTGACGCTTATTGGGGAAGAATTGAAGTCCCGAACATTGATCCACAAAATCCGAAGGTTGAACTCAAAGCAGTCCGTAATTTTGCAAAAGTAATCGTTAGCACAGATATTACACCTAGCGAAAGCAACGGCTATTTTAAGATTACAGCGTACGCAATAGTAAATAAGCCCTCAAGCTCGCTGATTGCGCCTTACATTACCAAAGACTATCTCTTTGCCGAATTCTATAATGAGAAGGGGATGCAAACTTATGAGGAAGTAAAAGCTCAGGGCTTCAACGGCATCAACCCATCGGATGCTAATAACAATCTGTTTTGCACTACTGTCGAAGATGTAAAAGCTGAGTTGGATAAGTCACGAGGCTTAATTAACTTAAACCCAAACATAGAATATCCCGTAAATCTCGGCAATTCCGCTTACTATATCTATGAACACCAGCAGAGCGGACTAGATCAAGCATCATCATCAGCCGAAGTTTCTTATCTCATTATCGAAGCACAACGTAATGGTAAAACATACTACTACAAAATCGACAACGGTTATGACGAAAAGGGTAAATTTTACTACTACGACGTTATCCGCAACTTCCAATATACTATAAAAATTGAAGCAGTAACAGGCAATGGCGCAAGCACAATCGAAGAAGCAATGAACGGTAGTGCGGTAAACAACTTGTCTGCATCGGTTATAACTCGCGACCTCTTCTCAATCGGCTATAAGGAAGATAAAATCGAGGTGAGCAACACTCGTGCTTTTATCACTCGCTCCAATGCGACTCACACATTCCGATTCCGCTACACTATCGCCGGCGAAACAATCGACCCATCAAAGTTCAAAATTTACGACCTGACAAAGGAAAATGATTCTTCACTGCATGAAAATATGAGCGAAGTAACCGAAAGCCAGTCGAAAGAACTATCAAACCTAATATCAACAGATATAAACAATCCGGTAATCAAAAGCGCAGAAGTCATAAAGGAAACCGATGGTTGGTACAAATTGACATTTAAAACCGGAGACCTCCCAACATCCTCAGTCGAGCGCTACGAGCAAACACTCAAAGTACTCTATGAAGGTGGTTCATACTTGAGCCGTAACTTCACCATCATGCTTCGCCAGCCGTGGGAGTACAAACTATCCGATTTAAAAACAACTGTAGGAACGGGAACCAACCAGGAAATCAATATCGGCTTCACCATGCCCGATGGCCTATCGAAGACTCAGTTCCCAATCGTGGTTACATTCGAAAGCGATAAGCAGAATATCTATGCAGTGCCTGGCGAAGACATGACTGTAAGTTTCGTTAAGTCGCAATTCGATGGAGCGACAGAAGACAACGTCATCTCGTACGAGCGCCGTATCGAATACGAGGAATACGAAGAAACAAAAAACTATACAGTGAAGTTTAAGACCAATACCACCTCAACTGCTGACGCCAGTTATAATACTTCCTCTATCGACAATAGCGAAAATGTCGGAGAACGTGTCGACAATTACGGCATGAGTCACTTCTGTATCCGCATGGGCGACCGCAACCCCGACGGTATGAAGTACTTCAAACCCACCTACATCAATTACACCCGCCAATAATAAACGAATAACATACCTTCCAAAATACTCGCAAAATTAATACCCTTGTGAAAGGTCATACACTGGATTTAATGGTAGTACTTCTCGTCTTTATCTCCTGCTCGTCGGGAGGTAGGGGCGAGAAGTCAGTTACTGCAACCTCGTCTGCACCACAAGCGACAGAATTAGCACTTCCCGAAGTGCCCGCAACGATGACAGAGCCGTCAGAGCGGCTGGCATACGTAATGGACCACTTCTGGGACTCGATGGATTGGCGCGACTCTACCCTACTGACCAACTCGGCATTTATGGAGCAGAATCTCGCTAACTATTACCAGCTTATCACCCTAGCCGACAGCACCGCCGCCTCGCACGCGGTCGGCACAATGATAGAAGCAATCCTCGACAGCAATCCGCAAGTACTCAACTACTTTTCAGAGATGTCGGCACTCTACCTCTACGAGCCCGACTCTCCGATGTACGACACAGAGAGCTATGCCGTGATTCTCGACGCACTGCTAGCCCGCCCCGAGTGTCCCGACGGGCTCCGCATGATACTCGAAGATGAGCACCGCCAGACGATGACGAACCGCGCCGGTACACGCGCCGCCAACTTCGATTTCATCACCGCCGACGGCAGCCGGAACACGCTCAACCGCATTATAGGCGCACCTACTACCCTCCTGCTCTTCTACGACCCCGACTGCAATATCTGCGCCGATGCAGAGCACCGCCTCGCAACCGATGAGGCACTCAACCGCAGTATCGCCGAAGGCAATACACGCGTCCTCGCCATAGCACCCTTCGACGTCGACCACGAGCTTTGGCTCCGCCATGCCGCTACCCTACCCACGACATGGACCGTCGGCTATTCGCCCGAAGGCGCCATCGACCGCGATGCCATCTACGCTATCCGCGCCCTACCGTCGTTCTACATCCTCAGCTCCGACGGCACTGTCATCGTCCGCGACGCAGCCGACTATACCTCATCCAAATAGCTATCGAGCGGTTTGCCTGCGATAACAAAGAAGAAGAAAGAAGCCTTCGCCACCCCTTCGACAACAGTACATCTATTCACAAACGAAATTCTTGAGCCGATATCACGCAATTAATAGAACGGCTCATAATCGCAGTCTGCCGAACTCTGAAAAAAATTGCTTAACTTTGCAGTTCAAAGTAGTGCAACATGGCTAATTTCCTCAATATAGAAAATTTAACCAAGAGTTATGGCGACCGTCTACTGTTCGGCGACATCACTTTTGGCGTCAATGAAGGTGATAAAATAGGTATTGTAGCTCGTAATGGTACGGGCAAGAGTACACTTCTGCGAGTACTCGCCGGAGATGAAGCCGCAGACAGCGGAAAAGTGATATTTCGCAATGGAATCCGCGTAGGCTACCTGCCACAAGAACCATCGTTTGCCGATGGCGCTACCGTTATCTCGGCAGCCCTAGATAACGACGACCCAACAGCCCAAATCGTCCGCCAATACTCCGAAGCAATCGCCACGGGCGATGCAGCACAGAGCGAAAAAGCCGTTCACGAGATGGACCTCGCGGGAGCATGGGACTATGAGGACCGTATGCGCCAATTGCTTACACGTCTCGGACTTTCCGATATGACAGCAGCGGTGTCGCGTCTGAGCGGAGGTCAGCGCAAACGCCTAGCCATCGCCCGTACGGTGATGAGCAATCCCGATTTCCTTATCCTCGACGAACCGACCAACCACCTCGACATCAGCACCATCGAGTGGCTCGAAAACTACCTAAAACGCTCGCGCGCTACCCTACTGATGGTAACTCACGACCGTTATTTCCTCGACCGCGTCTGCAATAAAATTATTGAGCTCGACGATTGCTCGATATTCGAAGTTGAAGGCAACTACGATATGTATCTGCGCCGTCGCGCCGAACGCATCGAAGCAATGACCGCCGAGGTAGCGCGAGTGCGAAATACCCTCCGTCGCGAACAAGAATGGATGAGCCGCCAGCCCCAAGCGCGTGCCGGGAAAGCAAAATTCCGCATCGACAACTTCTACGACCTCAAAGAGCGCTCTCGTATGCGCCACACCGAGCGCAATGTTCGCCTCGATGCCGTTAGCTCGCGTGTCGGTTCGAAGATTTTCGAAGCCGAAGGCGTGTCGAAGCGATTCGGTGATAAAGTAATCCTCGACGATTTCACCTATACCTTCGCCCCCGGCGAAAAGCTAGGTATTGTAGGGGTCAATGGCGTTGGCAAATCGACTTTTATCAAGATGCTCCAAGGCATAGAGCCAGCCGATAGCGGCATGTGGAACGTTGGCGAGACCGTGCGTTTCGGATACTATAGCCAGGACGGCATATCGTTCGATATGAACAAAAAGGTGGTCGACGCAGTAACCGAATTGGCAGAAGATATCGACCTGGGTGAAGGTCAACGAATCGCCCCGATGCAGTACTTGCAGCGATTCCTTTTCTCGCCAGCCGACCAGCAGAAGTATATCCATACGCTCAGCGGTGGCGAACGTTGCCGTCTGCACCTAGCAACGGTGCTTATGCGCCAGCCCAACTTCCTCATCCTCGACGAACCGACCAACGACCTCGATATTATCACACTAGGCATACTCGAGGAATACTTGGCATCGTTCAAAGGATGCGTAATCGTAGTGAGCCACGACCGCTACTTCCTCGATAATATCGTCGACCACCTATTCGTCATGGAAGGTAACGGCGTAGTGAAGGATTTCCCCGGCAATTACAGCGACTACCGCGAGTATCTCGATACCCAAGAGAAAAACTCGCCCGCAAAGGCCGAAACCAAGGCTAAAGAGCAGCCACGCCGACAGACCGAGCGTCCGGTGAAGATGTCGTTCAAAGAACGTAAAGAATTCGAAGCACTCGAAGCCGAACTCGCAGCCCTAAATGCCGAAAAAGAAGCCCTCGAAGCTTATTTTGCATCGGGAGAGCAAGGTAGCGCCGACGAATTTACCACAAAATCACAGCGATATGCCGTCATCGGCGACATAATCGACGAAAAAGAAATGCGCTGGCTCGAACTCTCAGAAAAAGCATGACCATTAAGAAGATAAGCACACTCGCCGCATCGCTCATCTGTGCGGCTACAGCCTTTGCGGCAAGCACAACCACACCGCCCGATACCGCAGCGCGTATGCACCGACTACGCCCGCTCGAAGTACTCGGAGTGAAGCAAAATCCAGGAGGAGGCATCGCCCGCGAAGCAATCACCAAAATTTCAGGAGCCGAAGCTCGTATATTAGGAGTCGACGCGATGAAGAATATCAGTCTAATCGCGCCTAACTTCTTTATGCCGGACTATGGTTCGCGTATGACATCGTCGATTTACGTGCGCGGATTGGGCGCTCGAATCGACCAGCCCGTTGTGGGTATGACTGTCGACAATATCCCATTCCTCAATAAGGATAACTACGACTTCGATATCGCCGATATCGAGAGCATAGAAGTGCTTCGCGGAGCCCAATCGGTGCTCAATGGTAGAAATACGATGGGAGGTCAGATATACATCCGCACCTTCTCCCCTATGCGCACAAAAGGCCTCCGCGCAATGCTCGAATATGGCTCAGGCAACACAATGGCCGCATCGGTGGGATACTATGGCAAGCTTACGCCTACTGTAGGCATGAGTATCAATGGTCAATATCGCCATACCGACGGTTTTTTTGACAACGAATATAATGGCGACGACCTAGGAGTCGAAAATTCGGGAGCAGTACGCTGGAAAACCGTCTGGCAACCGTCGCCACGTCTTTCGTTGACAAATACCGCAACGGTGAACATCAACCGTCAAGATGGTTATCCTTACGCATCCGTTGCAACCGGCAAAATCGAGTATAATGATACTTGTGGGTACGACCGAAACGCCTTCGCCGACGGTATCACATTGGCATGGGCAGGCAAACGAGTTGTTGTAACATCGGTAACATCGGTACAGTATCTCGACGATACGATGATACTCGACCAAGACTTCAAACCGGTCGACTACTTCACCCTCACCCAAGCACGCAAAGAGTGGACCTTCACCGAAGACCTCTTCACCCGCGGCTCTCGCGGAGCATACAGCTGGCTCGGCGGCGTGTTTGCATTCCACAAAAGTATCGCCATGGATGCACCGGTAACATTCAAAGATACCGGCATCTCGCAACTCATCGAAAAACATCCCAACGATATGAACCCCGACTATCCCATATCGTGGGATAGCCGACAATTTACCCTCGGTAGCAATTTTGATATGTCGACGAGCGGATTCGCTGTATATCACGAAAGCGACTATGCCCTCGGTAATTGGCGCTTCGAAGCCGGCTTCCGCCTGGATATGGAGCGTAATTCATTGAGCTATAATAGCCGAACATCGACCGGCTATACAACATACCACCTTCTCCCCGATGGAACGAAGGAGTATTATTCGCACACGCCCGTTAATGTGGACGATTATGGCGACATCGACTTGAGTTTTACCGAATTTCTTCCGAAAGCTACAATCTCGTACGAAACCGACACGTTCACGCCTTATGTAACCTTCTCGAAAGGCTACAAAGCCGGAGGATTTAATACCCAAATGTTTAGCGATGTGCTTCAGCAACGCATAATGTCGATAATGGGTATGACCTCGCTCTACAAACTCGAAGATATCGTTTCGTACGACCCGGAGTATAGCTTCAACTACGAAGCCGGCTTCCATGCCAACCTCTACCCCGACCGACCGTTGGCACTCGACTTGGCATTATTCTACATCGACTGCCGCAACCAGCAGCTCACCGTATTTCCAGCCGGCACCACCACCGGACGAATTATGACTAATGCAGGACGTACTCGCAGTTTTGGAGCTGAAATATCGGCCACGTGGAATATCACCCCAGACTTGATACTTCGCGCCGACTACGGATATACTAACGCTACCTTCCGCCGCTACAACGATGGTCGAGCCGACTATCGCGGAAAACGCGTGCCATACGCACCATCTAACACACTTTTCGGCCAGTTGTCGTACCGCGCCACCCCGCTCGAATTTTGTGGTATCACCCCAACGGTGATAGCCAGCGCCCGTTGTGTCGGGTCAATCTATTGGGACGAAGCAAATAGCGTACGTCAACCGTTCTATTGTATTCCCGGTATCGATATATCGTTCACATCCGAAAACTGGAGCCTTAAGCTTTGGGCTAAAAACCTCACCGATACCCAACACGATGTATTTCACTTCAAATCGATAGGAAATTCATTTGTTCAGCACGGCAAACCGCGGCACTTCGGAGCAACGCTTCGAGTAGCAATTCGATGAGAATTTTGTACAGCCGATAAAAATCAGTATCTTTGCGTAAGAATTGAAAGATATGGAATATACAATTGATTACTTTGCCTCAATGGCTGAAAAAGCCTTGGCAGAATTCAAATATCCCGACACAGCCGCAGGGCTCTATGCTCCAATCGAATACGCGATGGTTTCGGGAGGTAAACGTCTACGTCCGGCACTTTGCTTGGCAACTTATGCCGCACTTACACACAGAGAACCATCAGCGGCAATCAACCAAGCGTTGGCTGTTGAGATGTTCCATAACTTCACCCTCCTCCACGATGATGTAATGGACCGAGCCGATATTCGTCGCGGCCGCCCGACCGTTCACCGTCGTTATGGCGAAAATGCAGCAATCCTTTCAGGCGATACGATGTTGTCGCTTGCATACGGATTACTAGCTCAAGGCGCCGGCAACCGTTTTGCAGCACTTTTCGAGGTTTTCAATCGCACCGCTATCGAAGTATACGAAGGACAGCAATTCGATACAGAATTTGAAAAACGCCTCGATGTAACCGTTGACGAATATATGGCGATGATTCGCCTTAAGACATCGGTACTGCTCGGTTGTGCTTGCCGTCTAGGAGCAATGATGGCAGAAGCGACAACCGATATTTGCGATGCATTCTACAACTACGGAGTATCGCTCGGCTTGGCATTCCAACTTCAAGATGACTGGCTCGACACATTCGGCGATCCCGCTGTATTTGGCAAAGAAATCGGTGGCGATATCATTAATAACAAGAAAACATGGCTCTTGATAACTGCTCTTGACGAAGCCAACGAAGATATCGAATGTCTGCTCAACGATACACTTGAACCGGAAGAAAAAATCGCTCAAGTGAAACGAATCTATGAACGACTCGACCTCGCCAATCGTTGTTCAGACTTGGCACGTCAATACTCCGAAAAAGCAGTCGAAGCACTTTTCGGCCTCGAACTAGACGCCAAGGCTCGCGATTTCTTCTCATTACTCGCTGCTAAAGCAGCTACACGCGACCACTAATGATAGATACACATACCCACCTATATATGCCCGAGTATTCCTTCGAAGGTCAACCCGAAGGAGTTTTCGACGGACAGTGTGAAGCAGTCGACCGAGCCGTTGCAGCAGGCGTAAGCATGATGATAATGCCAAATGTCGACCGCGCAAGCATCGAACCTATCAAACGCCTCAATGCGCTCCGTCCGAACGCAACAGCAATGGCAATGGGGCTTCATCCTACCGAAGTAAAAGAAAACTGGGCAGAGGAATTGGAATTCATAATGGCGGAACTTAAAAGCGCGCCTAATGTCTACAAAGCAATCGGAGAAGCCGGAATCGACCTATATTGGGAGAAGGATTTCGAAGCCCAGCAGATGGACGCATTTGAGCAGCAACTAATCGTTGCCGAGGCACTCCACCTCCCCGTCATCATTCACTGTCGAGAAGGACTTTCACAAACGCTTGAAGTGCTCAGCGGACACCATTCTGTAGAGGCAGTGTTCCATAGTTTCGGCGGCACACCCGAAGATGTCGACCTGATTCGTCGTACCGGCGATTATTGGTTTGGTATCAACGGCATCGTTACCTTCAAGAACTCCAAACTACGCAACACCTTGCCAGCCATTGGCACAGAGCGACTCGTAACCGAGACAGACTCACCGTTCCTCGCACCTACCCCACACAGAGGCAAACGCAACGAAAGTAGCTACATACCTTTGATCCTTGATACAATGGCCGACGCGCTAGGCAAAAGCCCCGCCGAACTCGACGCAATAACAACGGCCAACGCAAAACGTCTTTTCAATTTATAAATCTCAGATATACCTGAAACAATGGCAAAAATCGGTTCAGTAATGACGCCCGTAGGCCGCAAAGCCCTGCTACTAGGCAGCGGAGAGCTCGGCAAAGAGGTCGCCATCGAGCTTCAACGCCTCGGCGTAGAAGTTGTTGCATGCGACAAATACGCAAACGCACCAGCAATGCAAGTAGCCCATCGCTCCTATGTATTCGATATGCTAGACGGAGCCCGTATGCGCGAAATCGTTGAGCTAGAGAAGCCCGACCACATAATCCCCGAAATCGAAGCGATAGCAACACCAATGCTCGTCGAACTCGAAAAAGAAGGATACAACGTAACCCCTACAGCACACGCAGCACTGCTGACAATGAACCGCGAAGGCATCCGTCGTCTTGCCGCAGAAGAACTCGGCTTGACAACTTCGCCTTACAGATTTGCATCAACATACGAAGAATTCTGCCAAGCAATCAACGAAATCGGCCTGCCGGTAGTAGTTAAGCCCGTAATGAGTTCATCAGGCCATGGGCAGTCGACTATTCGTCGTGCAGAACAAATCGAAGACGCATGGCGCGAAGCACAAGAAGGCGGACGCGCAGGAGCCGGACGCGTTATCGTTGAAGGCTTCGTAGATTTCGACTACGAAATCACCCTTCTCACCGTAAGAAGCGTATCAGGGACCGTATTCTGCGCACCCGTAGGACACGTCCAAGTAGACGGCGACTATCGCTACTCATGGCAGCCTCAGCCCATGAGCGACGCAGCACTCAAAGAAGCACAAGAAGTTGCAGCAGCAGTTACCGGAGCTCTCGGTGGCTACGGAATCTTCGGAGTAGAACTCTTTATCAAGGGCGACAAAGTAATCTTCAGCGAAGTATCACCCCGTCCTCACGATACCGGTATGGTTACTATGATTTCGCAAGACCTCAGCGAATTTGCGCTCCACGCTCGCGCCCTTCTCGGCCTACCAGTACCCTCAGTTCGTTTCCTTGGCGCATCTGCATCGCGTGCAATCGTTGTAGAAGGCGATACCGACAAAGTAGTATTTGATAATCTCGAAAAAGTACTAGCTGAACCCGGCGTACAAATGCGCATCTTCGGCAAACCCGAAGTACACGGACATCGTCGTATGGGTGTAATCCTCGCTACAGCCGAGACAGTCGAAGAAGCTCGCGACAAAGCCGAACGAGCCTACCAAGCCCTCAAAGTAGACGTACTCTAATAAGATAAGGAAAATATTTGCACGCATCCCGTCGTGAACTGCCCCCCAAAAGTTAGACACAAAACTTTTGGGGGGCATTATGTATAGACGCCACAATTTTGAAACAAGACTGAATGTAATCAGTCGTATAATGTCATTCGCCCATCAAATCGCGGTAGATATCGAGAGCGGCGCAAATTTGGTCGGGAGGTGCAGTGCAGTTGATTATCGGCTCGCCAACGTGACGAAGTAGAGTGAAATTGATGTCGCCGGCAGTTCGGTTTTTCTTATCTTGCCTCATAGCCGCAATCAAAGCGGGATAGTCGTCGCAGGTGATATGAAAAGAGCCATAGTTTTGACGGACGTAAGCTGCCACATTGTGCAAGATGTCGGATGGGAAGGCTTGTTGCATGTGTGATATGACTAATTCGACCACAGCGCCCCAAGCGACAGCGTATCCGTGCGCAATCGGGTGCCCGAGTTTGAGAGCATAACTCTCGAATGCGTGCCCGACAGTATGTCCGAAGTTGAGAGCTTTTCGTAGTCCTGTTTCGGTGAAATCAGTCTCAACGACACGGGCTTTCACCATCACACTTGCTTTGAGTAACGGAAGCATCCTAGCGGCATCAAAATCACCCTCGAGTGGACTGAAAGCAAGAAGGTGAGTAAGCGTATTTTCGTTTTCGAGTAATCCGTGCTTAATCATTTCGCCATATCCCGACAGTATCTGTTCGGCGGGTAAGGTATCAAAAAATGTACTTGAAATGATAGCTGCAATAGGCTCTGTAAATGTGCCTAATTGGTTTTTATATCCATTGAAATTGATGCCGGTTTTACCACCGACAGAAGCATCTACCGCAGCGAGGACTGTTGTAGGGATGTTGATACAACGAATGCCACGCTTATAAGTAGCAGCCGCAAACCCGGCAAGGTCGCTCACCATACCACCACCGATATTCACCATCAGAGTTGAACGGGTAGCCTCCATCTCGGCTAATTGCTGCCATACCGAAGTAAGAGCTTCGAGAGTCTTATTTTCATCATCGGCTTTGATGCAAATAAGCTTTGCAGAAGCAATCGCAGTCGATTTATCGGCAAGACGCGGAAGTACTAATCGCTCAGTATTAGTATCGACAACAACCACAATTTGAGGAGGGTTCAAATTGGCAACAAGTCTATCGAGCGCCTCGGCTACATCGTTGGTAAATATCAGTTGCTGTTTCATGTCTATCGTTGGAATAAATATTCAAGAATGAGAGCACATTCAGTCATAGAACTAACCACAATATCGGCCCCAGCAGCAGCTAATGCTTCGGCAGGGATAGGACCTGTACGTACTCCAATAGTAAAAGCACCGGCTCGAGACGCACTTTGCACACCAAGCGGAGCATTGTCGATAGCAACGGTGTGGGTATTATCGACACCAGCCAACTCCATGCCTTTGAGATATGGCTCCGGGTCAGGTTTGCCGTGGATAACGTCGTGAGCAGTAACTCGAAGGTCAAAGGCACCCGGATAGTCGGCAGCTAAACGCTCAAGTATTGAAGCTTGCCCCGAACCAGTAACGAGGACAGAAGGCACACCAGCATTCAGAACTTCAGCCACCGCCTCTTTTGCGCCCGCCATCAATGGCGGTGTGCCCATCGCTTTGAAGTTTTCAGATTTAATGGCATATAGTCGTCGACAAGTATCGTCGTCGGCCCCGTGGCCATATTGGCGTTGATACAACAAATTGATTGTTGATGCACCCGTACGGCCTTCGTAGCCGAAAAATTCATCGTACTCACATTGGATACCAACGGCATCGCACATTGCTTTCCAAGCACGAGCATGACCTGGCATGGAGTCGTAAAGCACACCATCCATATCGAATAGTACAGCCTTGATTTGCGCGAAGTGCGCACCAATGCGTTTTTGATAGCCAACGAGGGCAGATTCGATTTGTTGTATAAGATTATTTCTTATCATTGTCAATTGCAGTAGAGATAGAGTCGGCAGGCGCTTCGATTATACCTTCGCGTATAAGAGCTGTAGAATCAGCAGCAGTAAGTACGGCTTCTTGCTCGATGATGTCGTGCACATGTTTCGGCACAGAAACTTCGAGACGCGAGAATTTCGACTGGTCGACACCACGACGGAATACACCTTCGAGTTGATTGATAAGGTTGACACGAGCAGTATCGACAATGCTAACCTGCTCGATTGCTTGACCTTCCTTATACTTGGCTCCCCCAAGGCGAACCTTATATTTGTCGGGATTTCCCTTGATGTTGACACCGAATTTAAAGGGTAGCGGCGACTTAAGCACCGAAATATGATAGTCGAAATTGAAGTTCAAGTCGTTAGAACCAGAAACGCCAAGTCGATAGCGGTCGATGTCGAATGCGAACGGGAATATTTGGAGAATATCGTCACGGACGATTAGTTCGACATTCATGTGTTTGATTCGATTATCGGCACGGTCGCGGAATCGTAGCCATTTACCCATCATTGCATAAGTCTCCTTATTTACAAACTCCAGCGAATCGCCCGAAAGACGCACAGCAGCATCTAGAGTTGGAAGGACAAGGTTCATAGCCGTATCGATATCAACGGTAGCCGCCATTTCAGCATCAATAATACCTCTGAAGTCGCTCATCATAGGCATCACCGAATCGATAGCCGGTACAAGTTTTAAGAATCGTTCAACATCGATACGCTCCATATCCAACCCAAAGCCAAAGTGCATATTCGACGGACGCGGAGCAGAATAAAGCGCAGACATACGAATAGAACCTGCATCAGATGAAGCTGACAAATGCTGCAAATTGACCCCACCGTTATATACCAAAATATCGCTGTGCATATCTGTCATAGCAATGTCGGCATAAATCATCGTCTTTGCTTTGAGATGGAGCTGCACATCGATGTTTACCGGTATCAAGAGCGGTCCGATGGAGTCGCTATCTTGGGTCATTGCAACGATATCGTTTTCGTCCTCGGTATCGTCTTGCGCAGCAAAGTTAACCACTTCGACAACACCTTTATTGACGCGTTCAGCATAAGCAGCACCAGCAAAAGTGGCAGCAGCAAGTTGGTTTACATCTATAGTATCGCTTTCGGCAGCGAATGCAATTTTAATGTTATTATCGTGCTTTGAGGTTAGACCACGCCGAAGGTTTGAAATCAGGCCAGAAACTGTAATATCAGAGCTCCCGGCTTTATATCTAACGTTATTTAGCTGAACAGAATCGTTGTTAAACTTCAAGTCGAGGTTTTTGATACTATTACGAATCGGGAAATATGGCGTATAAAGTCGAGCCGTCTTAGTCGACATATTACCATCAAGGTGCCAACCGAGCATAAAACTCTTGAACCCGGTCGACATTCCCCACTCAATCATTTCGACATCGGCTTTACTGCTGACGCTACGTTGACGCGCCGGCATGTGAGCTTGACGTTCAGCCAAAGCCAACTGCATCACCGAGTCTTTTGAGATATGGGGATTTGCAACAGAGATACTATCGAGCATACGCTTCATAGCACGTCGGTTGCGATCTGGCAACTTAAACATTTTGGCATCGAATTGAGCTTTTGAGAATACGATTTTCGATCCGGCAGCTGCCGCAGCAACATTACCGATTTCAAGATCGGCACTCAACTCCGGTACTCGGTTTAGGCCTTTAAATCGACTAAGGCTAACACGACCAGATAATTCTCGCAATCGGATAGCCGTGCTATCGACAGCCGAAGCAAAATTGAGTCGACTAATTTTGATACCACCGCCAATCGGAACAACCAAAGTTGTATCGCCTTTAGTATCAAAATTCTCCACACCAACACCAAATGTCATATCAGCAAGATAGACATCAACTCCGTCGAGGAGGAAGCGCGCCGTGTCGAGGACTATCGATGCAGCCAACATCGGAGCAGTGATAGCTTGTCCGCTATCACGACGAGCACGAACTTTTGACCCAAATCGGATGTTGGCTCGGTGAATATCAGCTTGCATAGTGGTATCGTTAGAGCGATAGACTATATTTTGTCCAGTAACTTTACCGCGCACGTCAAGTTTATGAAAGTCGGTCTGACTTAACATCGACAAACGACCGACCGCAGAAAAATCGGCATTCACACGTCCACGCAAACTACCACCTAACATGTCGGTGATAATCGGCGGGAATAGCGAAAGGTCGATATTGCCTTTCATAGAGCCATCGAAAGCTGGATTGTCAAGCAACGAAGCCACTCGTCCTGAAATGTCGAGTTGTGTAGCCGGACCGGCAACAGTGATACGGTTAATATCAACATAGGCACTATCAAGGGAAGGAGCAGGCAAAGTTGCAGAAATATCAAAGCCAACTTTTTTAAACTCAGCCTTGCCATATCGGAAATGACAATCGGGCATCGATACATTCACTCGACCAGCGGGTAACGAATCGGTTGTGAGGTTAAAGGGTCGGAGCAATTCTGCATGCATCAACACCTCGCCATCGGTAGCAAAGAAAGGAGCGATGAGACGATTGGCGCGTCGAAGACTATCTGGCAAGACAGTGAGCATATCTGTGATTTTGACCGGCCCAACCGCCAGTGCAGCAGATTCAACAACTAGAGCTGTGTCGTAGATAACTGCAGCATCGAATTTTGCATTGATAAATGCTCCATTTACATCGAACTGTTCGAAAGCGACTTTGGAAGGCTGCTCGGGATTCCAGCAAATCTTACCGCCTAAACCGAATGAAAGATTTTGAAGGTTCAAAGCCGTCTTTGTCAACGGGCTCGACAATTGACCATCAATGCAAATTGAATAAACGGGACGTCCTTCGTTCACTAAACGAGCATCTTTAAAGAGAACGACCGAAGCATCGATGCTATCGGCGACTGAAAAGTATCTTATTTCTCGCGGTTCTACGATTTCGAATCGAGAAATGCTAAATGGAGGTATCGCAAATGGCTCAGAAGTGAGCGATTCTTCGTCAACAGAGACAGAATCGGCCGTTTGATATAGTTCAAAATTTCCTTTACCATTTGCCGCAATCACTAAATTTAGCGCAGGACGGACAAAAATCACATCGTGGACTGCGATTTCACCTTTTAGCAAAGCGCCCACATCAATAGCCCCAGAGAAGTGATCGAACGCAAGTAACGAATCAGCCCAGACCGGCATGGTAGTTCGTTCATCTGTCGGTATTGAGTCGAATACATGAGAAACGACAGACAAAGAATCTACCTCTAAACTAAGAATCGGGAATATAGGCTTAAACGCCAACTCGACTCGAGTTATGTCAACGTCGGCATCCAATGTTTTATTCAGGATGTGCTCAACCAAAGGGGTAAGGCGCTCGGGCTTGAGAATCTTGACAGAACAAATAAGTGCTGCAGAGACTGCAAGGACAGCAGCCACGACAAGCATGGCTATGCTAAAGAGTATATTTGCGATGCGATGACGCATAATGGAGAATTAGCTAAGAGTGAGTAAGCGAATCGGGTGCTGCCGTAATGTGAAAACACGCTTGTTTGCGTTCGTGCTTCACAAGGCATCGGCCTTCGCTACGAAGTGTGAAAATTATTTCTGCCAAAAGGTTTTTCAAATCTTCAAAAGTGCGACGAGTGGCACGTGGATTATCGCATATAAATTTACTGTGGCTAATGTCGAAGGTTGTGCCATAACTATGAGCGCTGCCGTCGATAGCATTTCGATTGACTCGACGAAGTTTACCCACCGTCATAGGCGTACGGAGTAATGAAGTTACTTTTAAGCGATAGGCTCCCCCACCACGCGAGTCGAGGGAGTCGGCAAAACGGCGACCGATTTCGTCGAGCAAGTCGGCCGCATGCGGACATAAATAAGCGTATGAGTGCGTTAGACTATCAATATAGTAGTATTCGTTCGAGACGACTTTTACTAAACCTTTGCCTTCACGCCAAGCACCTTCATTCGTCTCAAAAGGTTGTATTCCCCCAGCATTAGCGATGCGAATATGTCGGTAGTTACTATCATTAAATACTTTGCCGAAAGACCCACCAATACCCCGGATTTTCATTCGTACGCAACCTTCGTCCGGAGCTGTTTCGGGTTCAATATCGTAGGGATTAGCTACCGAACGATTCGACAACAAGAATGCTAGGTGGCTATCAATGGTCTCAGGCTCTTGTTTATCATCAGAGCAAGCACCACAGATGCAAAGCGTGATAGCAAATATAATGTAGAGAAAAATAAATCGCATTTTTTTAGTTTTTCAATATGCGAAGTTACGAAAAAAAAGCGATTTTTGTGTACCTTTGCACAAACGAAATAACAATGATTCCCTCATCACCATACAAATCAACCGATCGTCTCCGCGATTTGATAGCCGACAATAGTCTATTGTTAATGGCAATGAGTCGCTTTGAAATACCACTTCGTTTAGCGAATAAAAGCGTCGAAGAAGCATGTCGGGAAGCAGGTCGCGACACTGCTACATTTCTATGTGTAGCTAATATGATTAGCCGAAAGCCATACGATGCCCATAACATCAACCTTTCGACACTAACCGATTATCTAAAAAAAGCACACACCTATTTTCTCGACTTTTTCCTCCCGTCGATTCGCCGCAAACTCATAGAAGCAATCGACTTTGCCCGTGAACATGATGTAGCACTAATCATATTCCGCTTCTACGACCAATATGTAGAAGAAGTGCGCCGACATATGGACTATGAGAATGAGACACTATTCGGCTATATAGACAGTCTTATAGCCGGGCGTCCAATCGAAGGGTATAATATCAGCGTATTCGCAGCGCATCACGATGCTATTTCGCTTCAACTTAAACGTCTTAAAGATGTGTTGATTCAATATAGCCCCGATGGGAATGCCGATATGATTAATTCGGCCCTTTTTAGCATCATCAGTTGCGAGGCCGACCTAATCTGCCACTGCGAAGTTGAAGATAAAATCCTCATTCCGGCAGTACTCAAAGCCGAAGAAGCACTTAGCAACGCGCCCACCGTTACAGCCGAAATCAAAGAAGAAGCAGCCCCGACACCATCGTCGCTCGGCAAGCGCGAGAAGGAAATTATCGTATGTATCGCGCGCGGTATGAGCAACAAGGAAATTGCCGACCAATTGTGTATTTCGGTGCATACCGTAGCCACACATCGCCGAAATATCTGTTCAAAACTCGAAATTCATTCACCTGCCGGCTTGACTATCTATGCCATTCTTAATGGTCTAATCGACCCGAAAGAAGTCGTGGTTTAATCAGCGAAACGATTTATTATCAATTATATACATAGCCCGAAAGGCGTGCCGTATATCCAAGGTACATCTTTCGGGCTGTTTTTATGCAGATATTGTAACACTTTGGCAACAAACAAACTAATCAAATTGATACATAATTCTTAATTTTTCTATCATTTTTCTTGCATATACCAAAAAAACTATCTAATTTCGCATCCGAAAAAGAAATCTAATAAATCCCGTATTCGTTCACCGGTATGGGTCGTATCATTCCCACACACCTAAAAACCTAAAAAACAAAAACAATGAGTCAAAAGTTTACACTGGCAACCCTGGCTCTGGCATGTATGACAGCATTGTCTGCAAATGCAGCTGACAAATTGCTCGTCAGCAATGCAGGCACGACGTCAGAATTCAGCCTCGCCGAAGTATCGACTTTGACGTTTGCAGATGGAAACTTGAATGTATTCTCGACAGGTGAAACATCGAAATTCACCCTTACAGAGAATCTTGTGATTAAGTTTGCCTCTACATCAGGAGTCGAAAACGTCATTGGACGCGAAAATGCAGCAATACTAGCTTACCGAGAAGGTATGCTTGTACTTGACGGTATCACAGTCCTTGTAAATGCACAAATTTTCAACGTTGCAGGATCTTGCTTGCGTATCTACGAAAATTGGGACGGCAGCCCCATCAGCACCGACGAACTTCCTAACGGAGTTTACATCGCAAAAGCCGGACAACAGACACTTAAATTTGTGAAGTAACCACAAAAAACAATTACAAATCCTATGAAAAAGTTTTTTACCTGCATAGCAATGCTCGCAGCAATGGCGACTGCAAGCGCTCAAGATACAACACCCAACCGTCTGCTTCTCAACCGCAACGGAATGTCTACAGCTTACGCTATCGACCGCGTAGATAGCCTTTCATTCGCAACAGTTGAAGGCGAAGTAAAAGCAGCACTCGAATACAAAGACGTGAAAATTACCCCAGAAGCCGACTCAATTTGGGTAGCCGTTACAATGTCGGAAGCATGCTACAGCTATAGTATCGACGTACTTCCCTCAAATACAACAAACCACTACGACGATGAGACTTTAGGTCGTTACTTCCAGCAGATGAATTCGCCCAAATTCAATCAAAACTTCACCAATGCAGCGCTCACAGGATTCGAGACTCGTCTTCAGCACAATACATCATATACAGTGTTCACTGTAGGCTATGACAAATATGGAGTAGCATGTGATGCAAGCCGTGCCGAGTTTACAACACCTCTCAAACCGACAATCGGCAAACCTTCGGTAACTTATAATATCGACGAAACTACCGGAACTTCGTTCACACTTACCGTAACCCCCAACGACGACTGTTTCGCGTTCTACTGGTGTCAGTTTGGTAGAGGAGAAGCACAAGCGCAGTTCGAACAGTGGGGTCCGATGTTTGGTTTTGCCAATATTGAGTCGATGATTGTACAGTTCAGTGGTTTCGCATATTACGAAGAATATACATCTACATGGAATGGTCTAGATCCAAATACAGAATACGAAGTAGTTGTGGTTCCAGTTGACGAAGAAGGCACCTACGGCGAAATGGTTACTATCCCCGTTACAACAACTAAACTTGGAGGTACAGGCGAAGCAAAAGTTGATATCGAAATCGGCGAATTCGGTGGAGACGCTACATCTGGTTATTACCAATATGTAACATTCACTCCTAATAGTGAAACATCGGTTTATCACTATATGATTATGACGAAAGAAAAATATGATACCGACTACACCGACGAATCAATCAAGGAAATCCTCACCGCAGATAAAAATCCGTTCGGTTACGATCCATACTGGAATGGTTACAGAGTCGACTCCTCATCTTGGGGAACCGAGCCAGGAGAATCATACTACGCACTTGCAATGGCAAAGAACATAAACGATGAATGGGGCCCCCTCGCCAAGGTAGAATATACATCACCCACAGTTGAAGACGCACCTGCATCGGGAATCGTTAAGACTCCAGCCCGAGTAAAGAGCATGATCAAACAGGCTCCCACACGCGTCAAGCCCCTTATGCGTCCTCGCGCAATCAGTCTTTCTGAATAATACTCACTACTAATTACTATAAAGGCGTTGCCCGCAAAAGCGAGCGACGCTTTTTTTTGATTTTTACATTTTAATGCCAAAGACGAGCTTAACGCCTAAAAAGTGAAAGGTATTTAAAAGCATTTTTGCCGTTTGTTTTGCAAAATGCATTAGAGATAGCTGATTGACTATTTACGCTCGTTTCAGACAAAAAATAAATTATGCAAAAAATTTGCGCAGTCTAAAATAATTGTTTTATCTTTGCTGCAGTTAACCATAAATCACTTGCGCCACGTTGCAAGGAACCTAAAAACTAAATAAAATGGATATCAATAGCATTATGTCGGCCCTCGAGGCTAAACACCCGGGCGAAAAAGAATACCTCCAGGCAGTAAGAGAGGTGTTGATGTCGGTAGAAGAAATCTACAACCAGCACCCCGAATTCGAACGCAATAAAATCGTAGAACGTATGGTTGAGCCCGACCGCATCGTTACATTCCGTGTAACATGGCTCGACGATAAAGGCGAAGTACAGAACAATATCGGCTACCGCGTTCAATTCAATAACGCTATTGGCCCGTACAAAGGTGGTATCCGTTTCCACGCATCAGTAAACCTTTCGATTCTCAAATTCCTCGGTTTCGAACAGACATTTAAAAATGCACTCACCACCCTTCCTATGGGCGGAGCAAAAGGAGGTAGCGACTTCTCACCCCGTGGTAAGAGCGATCGCGAAATTATGCGCTTCTGCCAGGCATTTATGCTCGGCCTCTGGAAGAACCTCGGACCCGACCGCGATGTACCCGCCGGCGATATCGGCGTAGGAGGTCGTGAAGTAGGCTATATGTACGGTATGTACAAACGCCTCGTAAATCAGCACGACGGCACATTCACCGGCAAGGGTCTCGAATTCGGCGGAAGCCGTATCCGTCCAGAAGCGACCGGTTTCGGAGCACTCTACTTCGTACAGAATATGCTCACCCAGCGAGGCGACTCAATCAAAGGCAAAACAGTTGCAATCTCAGGTTTCGGTAACGTAGCATGGGGTGCAGCGCTCAAAGCGACCGAACTTGGAGCTAAAGTTGTTACACTCTCAGGTCCTGACGGCTATGTTTACGATCCCGCAGGTCTCGATAGCGAAAAAATCAACTATATGCTCGAACTTCGTTCGTCGGGTAACGACGTAGTAGCACCTTATGCCGACCGCTTCCCCGGTTCTACATTCTATGCAGGCCGCAAACCCTGGGAACAGAAGGTCGACATTGCCCTCCCCTGCGCTACACAGAACGAACTTAACGGCGACGACGCAAAAGCACTTATCGCAAACGGCGTAGGTATGGTTGCCGAAGTATCGAATATGGGTTGTACCCCCGAAGCTATCGATGCATTCATCTCAAGCCGTACAGTTTACGCTCCCGGCAAGGCAGTTAATGCAGGTGGTGTAGCTACTTCAGGTCTCGAAATGAGCCAAAACGCAATGCACCTCCAGTGGAGCGAAGCAGAAGTAGACGAAAAACTCCACACTATCATGTCGGATATCCACACTCAGTGCCTCCGTTATGGCGTAGAACCCGACGGCTACATCAACTACATGAAGGGTGCAAATATTGCCGGCTTCATGAAAGTAGCTCACGCAATGATGGGACAAGGCGTTTGCTAATCCGCACAAAAAAATTCAAATATAAACGCGTCACAAAAGTGGCGCGTTTTTTTGATGGGTAGTTAGGATGAGGCGTGGTGATTTGCTTATTGTTTTATATTTGGTTAGGAGTTTTTTATGGCATTAGACGTTGATAGTCAATCATCTCGCGACCTTCTCGACGCGGGTCTTTGACGCCGGATACAACGATAGGACGGGTCGGTCCAGTCTGACGAGCCGGGTGGAGGTGCGTTTACGCTTTCCCCAATTTTTCCAAAATGTCAATGTACTCTTGCTGCCGATTTGGCTTTTAACCGCGGGGGCAGCTGCCGCTTGGGGGAGTACGGCTCCGCCGTACTCGTTTAGAAGTTTAGGGTTTAGGAGTTTAGACTTTGGAGGCGGGGATTCTTCCTCTGATTCTGCGGGGGCGAGGTAGACTACATCGATGTATTCGAGTACTTCTTGCTTTATTCTTTCGAAATACGGGACGCGGTACG
>CAZYYV010000002.1:0-58660 GCA_964651295.1 uncultured Bacteroides sp. | reverse complement strand
GTCTGCAGGGGAGAGCTGTGCGGCTACATAGTCGCGTATCTCCACAGCCGTCATCCGTGGAAGTTTGCCTTCATCGTTTAGTTTGAGAATTACAGTGTCAACCTCCACTTTTTTCAGCGCAATCATCTTATTCAAGAGCATTGCGTTCTTGTGGTTGACTACTTTCTCCGCTTTTGCATCCCATTGATTGGATGCAAGCTGAACGCCGATTGGCAATGCGGCAGTCTTTCTGTTTTGGGAGATGTTGATGCGAAGTGGATTCACATCATTTGTTGCATCCGCTCTACGGGTGTCGAGGTAAAATTTTGTTCTTACCATAAGGCTTAAAATTTCACCTTTTTTATCCGATTGTTTTTCGGCTTGATTTGTTTGCGAGATTCGTTCGCAAACATTTCGCAAACATTTCTCGACATCTTTCGGCAAAAACCGTCAACTTTCGGCATCGAAAGGCTTTTTTTTAAAGCCATTCAGCGGGCGTTTTAACGAAAAAAAGACACGTAATTTCAGTTGTAGTTAACTGATAATCAACGTGTCATCTTGGCGGAGTGAGGGGGATTCGAACCCCCGAAACGCTTTTGACGTTTACACGCTTTCCAGGCGTGCCTCTTCAACCACTCGAGCATCACTCCAAAATGTGAGTGCAAAGGTAGGTAGAAAGAATTGATTTTGCAATTATTTCGATTAACTTTTCTTCGAAAGTCGAGCAAAAAAATCGAAAATAGAGATGAAATAGTATTTTCGTCCCTATTTTCGAACGTTATTTTACCACTTTATAGATCACTGCGCTTACTTCGGGCATCGTGATTACTGTAGAGTCATTTTTAAGTTTTGTAGTTGGTTTACCAACTGAAAGTAATGGAGCTAATTGACCTGAAATAGCAACTTGTGCTTTTACTTTTCGTCCTGCTGGATTGAGGGCTATCACATAGCAATCACCGCATTCAGTTGTGCGACTATAAATCATGGGGTATGGAACTTCTGGATCACTAATGAGAGTCCAATCGCCAACATTTGCAAGGCCTGGTTCAGAGTGACGTAACGAGATAAGTTTACGAACGTAATTAAGCGTTGAATTCGGATCATTATCTTGATATTCAACAGTCAACTTTCCGCCATCAGTAAATGTGGGTAGATATAACTTATCGGGAGTAGCTGTCGAGAAGCCTACCGACGGCGAATTATCCCATTGCATTGGAGTACGAGCGCCAGAACGTTCTTCACGCGAACCTTCAACACTAGGTAGTCCGCGAACGTTTCGCATACTTATTTCATCGCCATAATGGATAAATGGGACTCCCGGCATAGTAAGAAGGAAGGTCATAAAAACTTTATGTTGATCAGGGGTATCGCGACTTTCTGAATTCACTCGATTTACATCGTGATTCGAACTAAAGAAAGAGATGTATCCATAGTCTCGCGATGCTTTATATTTCTCATTATATTCATTTACAAAGTTCTTAATGATACCCTTGCCAGCTTTTGCGAAGTATGCGTTTTCGCCTACACGTTTACTATTTCCGGCTCCCGTCATTAGGTCTCGGTAGCCTTTAAATTCGTGAACTAAGGGAAAATCCATGTCGAAACCGGCCGGAATCGCAATTTGCGGTTTGCCCCATTCTGAAAGTAAAACTTTGCCGGGATACTCACGGTCAATAAATTCACGCATTTCGGTCCACAATGCAGCGGTAGCCTTACCATCTTTATCATTTTTAACCAAAGTGCCCGCTAAATCAACACGGAAACCATCAACTCCAGCATAGTCAAACCAATAAGCCATTATATTACGAAGTTCGCGACGAGTTGCTCGTGGTCCGGGAGCATCGACCGACTGCTGCCACGACTTATCCGGATCCGGATTTGAATAACCAAAATTGAGAGCCGGTTGACAGGGATAATAATTCTTTTGAAAAAATACTCCCGTATAATTATCCTGATTTGGAATAGCATCAGCAGTCGGTACCCAGATACCCTTCTTTGAAGTAGCCGGATCCGGTGCTTTCATACGAGCAGCCAAATCAGCGCTATCTTTTGGAGTGATTTCATCGGTCCAGATATAGTAATCTGCATAACGACCATCAGGACCTTCTGTTGCCGAACGACGAAACCATTCAGATTTATCAGAAGTGTGGCCGGGAACTAAATCGAGTAGCACTTTTATACCTCGTTTGTGAGCTTCGTCAACCAAACGTTTTACATCCTTATTTTTGCCGAATCTCGAGTCAACAGTATAGTAGTCAATAATATCATAACCACCATCGAACCATCCTGATTTATAAATCGGATTCATCCAAATAGCATCAACGCCAAGGCTTTTCACATAGTCTAGGCGAGAAATAATACCTTGTAAATCGCCAATACCATTACCATCAGAATCCATAAATGAACTAGGATATATATCGTAGACAACGGCATTTTTTATCCATTCCGGAGTCGTTTTATGTGCACTTGCAATTGGCATAACACCTAATAGAAAAGCGGCTGCCAGAACAAATTTTTCCATATTACGAGTGTTAAATGATTTTAATTAGCAAATATAGTAAAATTTCATGGAATTTTTGTCGCTAATCGAACTAAGTATCTAATAATAAGTAGATATAGCATTGATGCTATCTTTTACTGCATCATAGTCGATTGTGGAATAAATCATTCGATGCGGACGTGCAATGGAATCGCGCAAAAGAGAATACCGTAAATCGAATGAAGGCGATTCAATGTCGGAGACATCTAAGATTGTATGTACAATGTCGGAATTATATATCGGACGATTAGATGTTTGACAGAATTTTTTGAGCCGATCGGGATAACGTTGGCGATATTTTTCACTAACCCATATATATGCGGGTACTTCGCAAGCAAATTTAACCGCGTCCAAGTTATAGCTTTGAACAGCGCGGCCATAAGAATCGCGAAAATCATAGCACTCTTCGGCATGGTCTGGCATATAGAAGAGTATTGAAGGCGTATCTTTATACTTTTGGATGATAGTGTATATCACGAGGTCATTATAAAGAATCGCATTATCAAAATCTGCCATCATTTGCAGTTTATCTTGAGAGAGTTGCGATAAATCGCTGTAGTCATCTGCTCCATAAATTGCATACGACTCCGGGAAACGCTGCGAATAATTTGCATGCTGACCCATCAAATGGTAGATGATAAAATTCTTAGATGATAGAGTAGGGTGGAGCGAGTTGATAAAATCGATGTCGTATTCGTACAAACTATCATTATTTTCATCAAAACTTTTTTGACAAATACCGGCACGTCCAAAGAAAAATTGATGAGTGAAATCGAATTTTTTAGAGTTAATCAAACTTTGATTGCTATAATATGCTACATGGTATCCGGCTTTCTTAAAAACAGCCGGGAGAAGTGGATATTCATGCCATGGCAAGGTATCATCGACACAATGCACCGAGAGTAATTCAGGATAGGTATGCATCGTATAACAATGATGGCTAATTACATCACTCAGCGCAATCGCAGACCCCTCTCCGACGAGAGATTCGATACGTGGAGTCGTTTTGCGGGAATAACCGTAGATACTCGAACGGCTCTTAGAATGAGATTCACCGATTACATATATCACATTGATGGAATCGGCACTGTGGGTAATGACTAAATTATCGATAGCTCGTTCGACGCAGCCTAGATTCGAATAACGAGTGTCATTTAGAACATCTTGCCAAATAAATTTATATACCAATGGTGTAGAGCATTTATATAATCGATGATGACGATCCCACACATCGCTATAAAATTGATTGACATACACTATATTAGCAATGGAAAGAAGCGACAACCCGATTAAAAAAATGGCCTTTAATGGCAACGATAAGCGCATCACTATCGACGACCGTTTTCGAGCCCACATACGACAAGTAAGCCAATATAACGCCAAGATGCTTGCCAATACTGCAGATGAATATATCAGCGCTTTCACCGACTTGGCATCTTGCAAAAACTCCGAAACCTCGCGAGGGTTAGTCTGCAAGACAAAGTACATTATCCTAGTGGTAAAACGGCTTTGCTGGATAAAAACAGATACAGTTTCGCCAAAGAAAAATAATGACGCAGATGTCAACACGAGCCAATAAAGCCACTTTCGCTGTGCCGCAATACGGACTAGGACAGCCGAAAAAACAAACGTCTGTGTAAAAGCTACAATGATGACAGAGAATATGTTGACGTAATTACATAACGGCTCGTAATATGCCGGTATGGTCATATACAAACACAAGAGGATAAAGAGCGGTAGGTGAGATTCGACAGCCTCAACCCACCGCTTCGATTCTTTTCGCAAGAATGTAGTAAACTCCGACAGCATTATTCTCCTGCGTCTTTGGTAGCAATTGCACGAGCACACATAATACCATCAATAGCTGCCGAAACAATTCCACCGGCATATCCCGCTCCTTCACCACAGGGATATAAGCCATCGATTTCGATATGAGTAAGCGTATCAGGACGACGCGGAATTCGAACGGGTGATGAGGTACGAGTTTCGTCGCCGATAAGGACCGCTTCATTGGTCAAAAAACCACGTTGTTTGCTGTCGAAAATTTTAAAAGCCTTACTCAGTCGAGACGCGATAGGGCGGGGTAGTAGTTGATCAACTCTTTTGCTAATCAAACCGGGAGGATATGACGAACGAGGAAGCAAATCGGAAAGACGACCTTCGGTGAAATCCTTCATCCGCTGTGCCGGTGCTTGTTGGGTCTTGCCGGCAGCTTCGAAATACGACTGTTCAATTTGTTCTTGATAATGCATCATCTTGAGAGCATTATTTTGACCTGAAGGAAGATCGGGAACATCTTCGGGGAGGATTTCGACTACCATACCGGAATTAGCCCACTGAGTGCCACGATTAGCCGGCGACATACCATTTACCACCAACTGACCGGGTGCGCTTGCTGCCGGGATAATATATCCTCCGGGGCACATACAGAACGAATATACAGCGCGGTCGTCGACACGAGTAAGCATACTATACTCAGCGGCTGGAAGGTACTTTCCTCGGCCTTCTGGACTATGATATTGAAGTTGATCTATAAGGCGCTGAGGATGTTCGAGACGGACGCCGATAGCAATACCTTTAGCCTGCAATTCAACATTAGCGTCGGCAAGGAAATGGTAAACATCGCGAGCCGAGTGGCCTGTAGCGAGAATTACAGGGCCTGAGAAAACCGTACCATCAGCAGTAACAACACCCGTAACAGTGCGCTTATCATCGAATACGAGTTCGGTTACGCGAGTATTGAAATGCACTTCACCTCCTGAAGCGATGATTGTCTCTCGAATAGCCTTGATGACGAATGGTAAACGATCTGTACCGATATGTGGATGAGCATCTACGAGAATATCGTGCTGAGCTCCGTGCTGATAGAAAATACGTAAAACCTTTTCGACCGGTCCGCGTTTTTTACTACGAGTATAGAGTTTTCCATCGGAGTAAGCTCCTGCGCCACCTTCGCCAAAACAATAATTGGAGTTAGGATTGATAACTCCGGTGCGATTAATCGCTACCATATCGGCACGACGACTGTCGACATCCTTGCCACGTTCGAGGACTATGGGGCAAAAACCTTCTTCAATCAACTCTAGCGCGGCAAACAATCCGGCAGGGCCGGCTCCAACAACGACTACTTTCGGAGCATCTACCACAGACTGATATACTATTGGTTCAGGAGTCGTCGCATTTGGAGTTATCTCATCGATATGCGCACAAATAGTGAGATTGACCATCACCTTGCGTTGGCGGGCATCAATCGAGCGACGAGTGATATCTACCTGCTTTACACGAGCAGGAGCTATACGAAGCGCCTTGGCACACTCGGTTGCAAGGAGTGCAGGAGTGGCTGCAATTCGCGGAATAGTTCGAAGGGTGACTGTTTCAATCATTTGGAGTTAATTTGTGAGAAGTGTTTCGCAAGTTTACGATTGGTGATAATAACGATACAAAGTGATAAGACGAATGTTATCAAGTCGCTTACGCACATCGACAGCCAAACGCCTTTGACTCCGAAAATCGGGGGCAAAACCCATAGCAACGGAACTAGGAAAATTAGTTGTCGAGTGAGCGACTGCAAAATTGACAACTTTGGCATGCCAATCGATTGGAAGTAATTCTGAATGACAATTTGCGCACCTACCAAAGGGTAGAATATGAAGAATATACGAAAACCGTCGCGAGCAATTGCCACCATTTGTGCATCGGTGGTAAACATATAGCTAATTGCATCTGGAAAGAGTTCTGTTACTATGAAACCAAAGCCCGACACAACCGAAGCAATTGCTATACCGCATTTAAGAGTTGTCTTAACTCGACTCCAATTTGCAGCGCCATAGTTGTAGCCTAAAATAGGTTGCATACCCTGAGTAATGCCGAAAATAATCATGACAAAAAACATCGATGTACGGTTGATAATTCCATAAGCACCGACTGCTAGGTTGCCTTGATCTCCGGCATGATTAAGGAGTGCCTTATTAATAAATACCACCACAAGGCAGGCACAACAATTCATCAAGAAAGGCGACATACCGATGGCGTACATCTTGCGAACAAGACTCCATGAAAAATGCCAACTCGAACGGGTAAAATGGATATAGCTTTTCTTGGAAATGAAATGGCATAGTACCCAAATAAACGCCGCCGTTTGGCCGGTAATAGTTGCAAATGCAGCTCCGGCAATACCCCAATTGAAAACAAAGATGAGCAGGGGGGCTACGATAATATTGACAGCAACCGAAAGGAGTGCCGAAATCATCGCTTTCTTCGGATAACCCGTAGCTCGCATAAGGTTGTTCAAGCCAAGGAATACGTAGCTAATAGGTGTACCCATAATTATGATGGTCATAAATTCACGAGCGTAGGGGATAGTCTCTGCCGTTGCTCCAAAGAAATAGAGAATATCATCGAGGAAGAGCAATCCGACCGTCATTATAAAAATAGAATGTACGAGGCAGACGATAGTAACGTTGCCAACGACGTGCGAAGCTCGTTCGTAGTTTTGCTGACCGAGGAAAATCGACGAAATTGCCGCTCCACCCGCTGCGATGAGAACGCAGAATGCAACAACGAGGTTCATCAGCGGAAATGTAATTGCGAGGCCTGTAATAGCCATTGCGCCTACTCCTCGACCGATGAAAATGCTGTCAATAATGTTATAAAGCGAAGTTGCAAGGCTTGCCACAATAGCCGGGAGAGAGTATTGTAGCAATAGTTGCCCTATAGTCGCCGTTCCTAAAACGTTGGGGGTGTTATTTGATCTTGTTGAGGAGTTATTAGTCATAAAAATTATAAATCATCGAATCACGGCAAGACCACCGAGAGCCGTTTCTTTATAGAGAGACGGAATATCGTGCCCAGTCTGTTTCATCACTTCCACAATTCGGTCGAAATCGACTGAGTGCTTGCCATCGGAAAAAGCAGCGTAAAGGTTGGCATCAAGGGCTCGAGCAGCTGCATAGGCATTTCGCTCGATACATGGAATCTGAACGAGACCGCAGACAGGGTCGCATGTAAGACCGAGGTGGTGCTCTAGTCCCATTTCTGCAGAATACTCAATTTGTGCCGGAGTTCCGCCAAAGAGCTGTGAAGCGGCGGCGGCGGCCATTGCGCAGGCTACACCGACTTCGCCTTGACATCCGACTTCAGCACCTGACACAGATGCGTTATACTTTACAACGTTGCCAAATAAGCCGGCAGTAGCTAGAGCGCGGAGAATACGTTTCTCACTGAAATTTTTAGAATGATGGAGATGATATAGTACTGCAGGAACAATACCGCAAGAGCCACAAGTGGGAGCTGTAACAATCAAGCCTCCCGAAGCATTTTCTTCCGATACGGCAAGAGCATAAGCATAAACCAATCCTCGGCTTCTCAATGAAGTGCTATAACCTGAAGCATGAACGTAGTAACTCACTGCTTTACGACGGACCCCAAGTCCGCCTGGCAATACACCTTCAGCTTCTATACCACGCTCGACAGCTTCTTGCATCACTTTCCAGACTTCGGCTAGGTAATCCCATATTTCAGGGCCTTCACATTGCTCTACGAATTCCCAATAACTTGTACCTTCGCGTTCACAAAGGGCCTGAATATCTTTGATTTTATTAAGAGGATAAATCTTTTTCTCAGGGATACGCGGCTGTCCTTCTTCAACGATGTCGCCACCTCCGATTGAATAGACAGTCCAACGATCGATCTCTTTGTCAGCCTCGTCAAAAGCCACGAAAGTCATTCCATTGGTATGGAATGGCAAAACGACCTCCGGCTTCCACAAAATATCGGTGGGCGCTAGAGGGGTAAGTTCGCCCAAGATAGCCTGATCGGTAAGGTGGCCTTTACCGGTCGCTGCAAGAGCTCCGTAAAGGGTAACTTCGAATCTCTTAGCTCGGCCTGTATTACGCTCGGCAAAGCGTCTAGCTGCGCTCTGCGGGCCCATTGTATGCGAACTCGATGGTCCATGCCCAATCTTATAAAGCTGACGGATTGATTCCATATCTAAATCTCAACCAAAAAGTGCTACATTTAAGCACTTCTATAAATTCATAAACAATAAAATACCGAATAAGTGCGTGCGATCATCTTAAAAACAAGTCTGAGCAGCAGCTAATTTTTCGGGAGTACCTATATCGTGCCATCGATATGACTTTGATGGCATAAAGCCGTGTATAAGTATTTCGTTGCAATTATCGATGTACCAATTGGTGATGCCGAAAGGAACAATCGGAGTAGACGCTTCTGCTTCGATCTTGCGAATGGTCGAACAAGACAAGACATGCACGCCTCCAAAAGGAGCAGCAAGATACTTTGATGTATCAAGTCCTTCGGGGCGAGTGATACCTTTTGCAGTATTATCCCATCCACAAAGGCGACAATTGTCATCGAAAAGGAAATGCCGAGTGCTGAATCGATTTGGATCGATCAAGATAGTTGCTTCAGCACCTGTCGATCGATGCGCTTCTACAATCTCTTCGATAGGAAAATCTGTGTAGATATCACTATTATGTACGAGTATCGGCTCATCGTCCGTTACATCGGCAAAAAGTCGACTTTCACGTGCAATTTTTGCCAATGCGCCTCCGGTGTCGAGGAGTAGTGAACTCTCGTCGCTAATCTCGATACGATCTGCAAAAGGTTGAGCCTTCAGACATTCGATAATTTGCTCCGGAAAATGATGCACATTGACAATCAACCCGCGCGCTCCGGCTGCGAGCAACTTATCGCACACACGAATTAGCGATGGTTTTCCACCTAGGTCGGCTAGTGCCTTGGGGTGAAAATCGGTGAACGGTTTAAGGCGCGACCCGATACCTGCTGCAAATATTACGCCTAACACTCTTTTATATTAAAAGTTTGCTGCATATCTTGCTCGCGGTGCACGAGTTCGACCTTAATATTGAATTTACGGGCAATGTGTTCGGCTGTATGTTGAGCGCAATAGACCGAACGGTGCTGACCACCAGTACAACCGTATGCAATCTGCAAATTTGTGAATCCGCGTTCAATATAGCGAGCCACCGAAGAATCAACTAACGAATAACAATGGTCGAGGAACGTGAGCACTTCTCCATCATCTTCAAGGAACTTGATAACTTTGGCATCAAGACCGGTATAAGGTTTGTATCGCTCATATTTACCGGGATTGTTGATAGCACGGCAATCGAAAACGTAACCGCCACCGTTGCCGGATGGATCGTTCGGAATACCTTTCTTATATGCAAAACTAAGGACTCGCACGACCAACTTATGACCGGCAAGGTCATCGGTAAATTGTTTCATATTCACGAGGCGATGGAGCAACTGATTGAGGTATGGATATTCCTCATATGGTTCGTGAAGGAGCGCACGAAGATTTGCAATTGCGTAGGGTACGCTCTGCATAAAGTGCGGTTTCTTCTCAAAGTATCCACGGAATCCATAAGCTCCCAAGACTTGGAGCGTGCGGAAAAGGACGAAATGACGAAGGCGCGCACGGAATTCCTCTCGGCCAATGGGCATATACTTATTGAGCGACTCAAGATATACGTCGAGCAACTCTGAGCGTAGTCCGTCGGGCAAATTCGCCTTTGCTTGCCAAAGGAACGACGCAACGTCGTAGTAAAATGGTCCGCGACGTCCGCCTTGGAAATCGATAAACCAAGGTTCGCCTTCACGAATCATCACGTTACGGCTCTGGAAATCGCGATACATAAAAGTATTGCTACCGCCATTCTCCATCAGCACTTTTGCCATAGATTGGAAGTCGTCTTCGAGTTTATCTTCAAGGAATTCGAGCCCGGTTGCTTTGAGGAAACAGTACTTAAAGTAGTTGAGGTCCCACATTATCGAGCGTTCGTCGAATTCAACCGTCGGGTAGCACACCGAGAAGTCCATATCTTCAGCACCTGCAAATTGAATATCTGGCAAGCGACTGATGGTCTTGGCGAGCAAATCTTTTTCTTCGACAGAGAACGAGCGAGTCAAACGCCCCTTTTCAATTTCTCCAAAAAGAAGGCTATCGCCGAGGTCGGTCTGAACGTATGCCATGCCGTCGTCGCTCACAGCCAACACTTCCGGTACCGGAATACCTTTCTTGGCGAAGTGTCGAGCCATATAGATAAAGGCATTATTTTCCTCACGAGCAGTGCCTAGCACACCAATCAAGCTGTTATTGCCATCGCTTTCACTAAGGCGGAAATAGCGACGATTAGAGCCCGAAGATGGTAATTCGGTTACCTTTGCTGGAGGGGTGCCTTTGACATCGGCATAAAGTTTTGTGATAGTAGTGAGATCCATAGCGGAATTGCTTTTACAAGGGTTTACACCGAAGCTTAATTGCCGAGGTCTGATAGAAATTTAATACGCACTAGACGTATTTCATCCTCATTAAATGCGGGGCAGAGTTCCTTATAGGCATCGTTGAGATTATCGGAGCTGCTAGAGCGGAAATAATCGAAAATCTCTTCTTGGTCTTCGGGGTCGATAAATTCGTCGAGATAGTACGAAAGGTTGAGGCGTGTACCGGCATTCACAATACCTTCGATTTCGTCGAGGAGACGGTCAAAGTCGATACCATTGCTGAAAGCAATCTCGTTAAGATCGATTTTGCGGTCGATAGCCTGAATAATCGAGATTTTTAGTTTGCTCTTATTTGCAACAGTGCGAACACGGAGGTCTTCGGGACGCTCTATTTCGTTTTCTACAACGTAAGTTTTGATAAGTTTGACGAAATCTTCGCCATAGCGCTTAGCCTTACCGTTTCCTACTCCGGGAATGTTGGCAAGTTCCTCGATGGTAACGGGGTAGGTTGTAGCCATCGCCTCGAGTGAGGGATCTTGGAAGATTACGTAAGGGGGTAAATCGTGCTGTTGCGCAATCTTGCGGCGCAGCGAATTTAAGATAGCGAAAAGTTCGGGGTCGGCCGCACACGACGAACCACTCTTGATGATGGGTTCATCTTCGATAGCATCTTCAGAGAAATCGTTATCTTCGACGATTTTGAACGAAACGGGTTTGTTAAGGAATTTTTTACCCTTAGCAGTAACGCGTAGGATACCATAATTTTCAATACCACGTTCAATATAACCTTCGATAATAGCTTGTTGAATAACGGCATTAAGGAATTTGGGGCTAGAGCCTTCACAACAGCCGAAAACCTCGGTTTCATCGTGTTTATACGAGCGGACGTCGGCCGAAGCTCGTCCCATCATAACATCAACGATGTAATCGGTTTTGAATTTCTCTTTAAGAGCGGTAATCGTTTCGAGTGCCGCAGTTAAATCTTCTTTTGCTTCCACTTTCTTTTTGGGGTTGAGACAGTTGTCGCAGTTCCCGCAATTCTCGCGGTCGAACACTTCGCCGAAATAGTGCAGCAATGCACGGCGGCGGCATACCGATGATTCGGCATAGTTGGCAGTCTCTGCCAATAGTTGTCGACCTATCTCTTGCTCGGCTAGAGGTTTGCCCTGCATAAACTTCTCCATTTTCTGGAGGTCTTTGCGGGCATAGAATGTGAGACAAACACCTTCGCCGCCATCACGTCCGGCACGCCCGGTCTCTTGGTAGTAGCCTTCGAGCGATTTAGGAATGTCGTAGTGAATTACAAAGCGAACGTCAGGTTTGTCTATGCCCATACCGAATGCAATAGTGGCAACGATAACGTCGACTTTTTCAAGCAAAAAAGCATCTTGATTTTCCGAACGGGTTACGGGGTCCATGCCTGCGTGGTAGGGGAGTGCTCGGATAGCGTTGACCCTTAACAACTCGGCAAGTTCTTCAACTTTTTTTCGCGAGAGGCAATATATGATGCCCGACTTGCCTGAGCGTTGTTTAATAAATCGGATTATATCACGATCGACGTTAGACGTTTTTGGACGTATTTCGTAGTAAAGATTCTCACGATTGAACGACGATTTATAAATTGCAGCATCGTTCATAGCAAGATTCTTTTGTATGTCGTGTTGTACCTTTGGAGTTGCAGTAGCGGTAAGCGCAATTACAGGGCGAGTTCCTATCTCTGTAATGATAGAACGGATGCGACGATATTCCGGTCGGAAGTCGTGGCCCCACTCTGAGATGCAATGCGCTTCGTCGACAGCGTAGAATGAAATGGGAACTGTCTTAAGGAATTCTATATTATCTTCTTTAGTCAGCGATTCGGGTGCTACATAGAGCATCTTGGTTTTGCCGGAAATAATATCCGCTTTGACGATATCGATAGCGCTCTTAGTGAGAGATGAATTGAGGAAGTGTGCAATACTATCGTTCTCGCTAAAATTTCGCATCGCGTCGACCTGATTCTTCATCAAGGCGATTAGCGGCGAAATAATAATGGCGGTGCCCTCGCTCATCAACGCAGGCAACTGATAACAGAGCGACTTACCTCCACCGGTAGGCATAATCACAAAAGTGTCGCGCCCTCCAAGGAGGCTGAGCATAATTTCTTCTTGGTTGCCTTTAAAAGTGTCAAACCCGAAGTGTTGCTTTAAAGCGTCGGCAAGTTGTATTTTAGTTACCATTGCGTTAATGATATGAGTTGCTAATTATTTGGCTTTTGGAATTATTTGTTGCCCGATTATACTTAGACGGCTGACGCGTCGAAATGGGCTGCTTCTAGCTGCTCTGCGCAGTATTGAGCGGTTACGGTGAAGGTCTTCTCGCTTGTAGATGGTATGTTATACATCGAGTTCATCATAATCGTTTCAACAATTGAGCGCAATCCACGAGCACCTAATTTAAATTCGATGGCTTTATCGACAATGTAGTCGAGGGCGTCCGGCTCGAAAATAAGTTCTACTTCATCCATTGCAAACAGCTTAACGTACTGACGCACAATGGCATTCTTCGGTTCTGTAAGGATCCGACGAAGGGCATCGCGGTCGAGTGGCAAGAGATGCGTAAGGATAGGTAGACGACCGATAATTTCGGGAATAAGACCGAAAGTACGCAAGTCTTGAGGAGCTACGTGGCTCATAAAGCGATCGCGTTCGATACGGCGTGATGTGGCATCGGTAGAAAAACCAACGAAGCTTGAGTTAAGACGATGAGCAATTGCTTGCTCGATACCTTCGAATGCACCTCCACAAATAAAGAGGATGTCTTTGGTATCAACGGCAATCATCGGCTGTTCGGGGTGTTTGCGACCACCTTGAGGCGGGACATTTACAACCGAACCTTCGAGGAGCTTAAGCAATCCTTGCTGAACGCCTTCGCCACCTACGTCGCGAGTTATCGACGGATTGTCGCCTTTGCGTGCAATCTTGTCGATTTCGTCGATGAAAACGATACCACGCTGAGCTCGTTTAACGTCGTAATCAGCTACCTGGAGGAGTCGAGTGAGGAGGCTTTCAATGTCTTCACCAACATAACCTGCCTGTGTGAGGACTGTAGCATCTACGATAGTAAACGGCACATCAAGGATTTTGGCGATAGTGCGAGCGATAAGGGTTTTGCCCGTACCGGTCGGTCCGACCATAATGATGTTGCTTTTTTCAATTTCGACACCGTCTTCATCAACCGGTTGGTCAAGACGTTTATAGTGGTTATAGACTGCAACCGAGAGATACTTCTTAGCTTGATCTTGACCAATGATATATTGGTCGAGGAATTCTTTAATTTCCTGCGGTTTAGGGATTGACTTGCCATGAGAGGCGTGAGCAACCGGCTCGATATCATTATCTTCGTGATATGCAGCACGTGCACGAGCAGCGACATCATCGTTGCCATTGCCCATCATGCCGAGCATCGAAGCAGCTGTCTCGATACAGTCGATACAAATGCACGCATCCTCAGCAGGCGAGGGGAGTAATGTTGCCCCGTCGGCTTCGGTACGTCCACAGAAACTACAATGCAATACTTTTTTCTTTGCCATTATCTATAATAAAGTTACGCAAGCAATCTTGCATCAACTTAGTGAGCGATGATTCGAAAGAAACGAATCATAAAATCAAAAATCTCGCTTATTTATTTGCTTTAAGAAGCACACGGTCAATCATGCCGTAATCAAGAGCCTCATTAGCAGTCATCCAGTAGTCGCGATCAGAGTCGCGTTCAACTTTATCGAAAGGCTGACCTGAATGTTCTGAAATGATGTTATAGAGTTCTTGTTTGAGTTTCTTGATTTCACGCACGGTGATTTCCATATCGGTAGCTTGACCTTGGGCGCCACCCATCGGTTGGTGAATCATAACGCGAGAGTGCTTTAAGGCGAAACGCTTGCCTTTTTCACCTGCCACAAGAAGTACGGCTGCCATCGATGCGGCGATGCCCGTACAAATGGTGGTAACATCTGATGAAATGTACTGCATAGTATCGTAGATGCCGAGACCTGCATAAACCGAGCCACCGGGCGAGTTAATATAAATCGACACATCTTTGCCTGGCTCAGCAGAATCGAGGTAGAGGAGCTGAGCTTGAATTACATTTGCGGTGTAGTCGTTGACTTCAGTGCCCAAGAAAATAATGCGGTCCATCATTAGACGAGAGAAAACGTCCATCTGTGCTACATTAAGCGAACGTTCTTCGATAATTGTAGGACTGATATAGGAATCGACAGGTGCTGCCGCCTTCGAAGTGAATGCAGCATATTGGTCGAGAGCATTACCACTCATATTGAGATGGTGCACTGCGAAATTTCTAAAGTCGTTATTAGTCATAAAATCATTAACTGAGGAAGGCAGCTATACTGCCAATGTATTTTAATTCAAAGTTAATATTTTTTTTGGTTATAGGCAAATATTTTATCGCTCTAATCGTTTTTTTTGTCAAAAACTCCTTTTACCTATTAATTAGTAGCAAAATCAAGCCTTATATATTAAGGTAGGTCGGTCGTAAACCAAGTATTTTATGTAACTTTGCAGATGATAAACAAAACCGTAAATACACCCCCATTGATTATGGAGACTCCACAATATAATGAGATGCAAACCATTAAACGTCGCTTATTCGCGATGCGTAATGGTATTATAGCAGACACTTTACGCCAAGCAGGTTCACCCTTCCGCATTATTTTTGGTTTAAATCTTCCGCAGATTGTTGAAATTGCTACCGAAACAGGCAAAAATCGCGAATTAGCCGATAAGTTATGGGCTAATACCACAACACGCGAAAGTTTGCTCATTGCACCAATGCTCGTTGAGCCTTCGGATTTTTCGATTGACGACGCTCGTCGATGGGTAGCCGAAGTCCCGGCGGCTGAAGTTGCCGATATACTTTGCCACCGTCTTCTCCGCCATACTCCATATGCGTGGGAGCTAGCAGAAGAACTAATCGACAAGCATGACGAAAATTTTGCGTTATATACCGGACTGCGACTCACTTTCAACCTCGTACATACCGATCCTAATCGTGCTTTAGCCCTTGCCGAACGTGCGGGTAATCATCCGCTAGCACTTGCTCTCATTGATGAAGCAAAATTTTTATTAGGATAGCAAATGGCAAATAACCATCAAAATAAATTCAAACATTTCTTAAGGTGCTGCCTACCCACTTCGCTTTGGAATACGGCGACTACCCAACTTTGGTCATGTTTGATATTCATCATACTTTGGTTTGATGTAGAGTGGTGCCTTGCCACTACATTTACATCATTCTCAATTATCGAGACTTACGTCAACGCTTTTTTGCTGAGTTTGATATTGATGGCTCCTCAGATGCTATTCGGCAATCGACGCGTCCAAGCATTTATCAACCTTGCCGTTGCAATATGGTTTGAGTGCAACCTAATGTATCAACGAACATACTTCATGGCTATTCCTCTGAGCAGCTATGGAATGGTGGGCAATTTGATCGATTTCACCGCAAGCGTTGCCGATATGCTGCGTTGGTCTGACCTTGGACTCCTTGCAGGCGCAATCGCTTCCTTTATATTTGGGTTCAAAAAATCAAATTCCACTAAATCGGTCGCTTGGAAACCATATTTATCCACCATGTTGGTAGTAACGGCTATATCAACTGTACTTGTGTTCCAACGAGGCGGTTTCTCTAAGTCGTGGCAAAACTTGAGCACCGCTAACTTTCACGGATGCCGTGTGCCAATGTACACTATAGTTGGATCGATTGCCAATGATGCAATCAACTCGACCAAGCCTCTCACTCCTGAGCGCAAAAGGGACGTAGCACAGTGGTTCGAGAATCATTCAATAGCAGCAAATCCCGATTCTGTTGGAAGAGATAACTTTGTACTAATCTTGTGCGAGTCTCTTGAAAATTGGGTGCTCAACCTCGAAGTGCAAGGTAAAGAAATAACACCTAACCTCAATCGTCTACTTGCCGATTCTTCAACTTTTTTCGCTCCTCATATCATCAGCCAAGTCGGAGCAGGCCGAAGTATCGATGGTCAATTACTGATTAACGCAGGATTACTACCCATGAATACGGATGTGTATTCGATGGGACATCCGAATAATACGTACAACACACTCACAAAAGCTTTTGCAAGCCAACGCGCGACAAAGTCGCACCTTCTCACCGTCGACAAACCATCGGTATGGAACCAAGAAGCCGTAGCTAATTCATTCGGTTTCGACACCATTATCGCACGAGACTCTTGGGTGATTGATGAGATGGCAGGTGGCGCTCGACGCAAATTGGGCGACCGCTCATTCGCTCGTCAGATAGTTGCTAGAATGAACGAGGGTGAAATATGGAATGATGGCAGCAATGCTTTTATCCAGATTGTTACATACTCCGGGCATAATCCCTTTTACCTGCCTGACGAACTGGATGAATTAAAACTCGATCGAAGCAATCTTCCTACGACTGTTGCCAATTACCTCACGACAGCCCACTACACCGACGCAGCTATTGGCACTTTAGTTGATTATATTTCTTCACGTCCCGATTACGACCGCACAATGATAGTCATCACAGGCGACCACGAAGGCTTAGCTTCAGAACGTGCCGACTTGCATAATGCGTGTCCGTTTGTTAATCCACGACCCGAAGTGCCGTTTATTGTAGTTAATTCGCCTCAAGGTGGAAAATATGACGCAATAGCAGGTCAAATCGACATTCATCCTACGATTCTAGACCTTGCAGGAATTCGAGGAGAAAACGATTGGCGTGGATTGGGCTGCTCGATGATTTCGCATAAACACCCCGGCATTGCCATTGGGTCGCTTGGCGAAATATTCGGCGACACAACAAACGTAGATTCAGCCACTTTAAACTCGCTCACTACAGCTCGCAATATCAGCGACTGCATCATTACATACAATCTACTAAGCAAATAGTACTGATTATGATTGAACCACTCTACAAAGCAGCTGACGACCGCTACGAATCAGGTATGACCTACGCTCGCAGCGGTAAAAGCGGCATCCTTTTACCTCGAATTTCGCTCGGCTTTTGGCATAATTTTGGCGAAGTAGCGCCTCTCTCCCGTAGCAAAGAAATTATCCACTACGCCTTCGACCACGGCATCGTTTCGTTTGACCTTGCCAATAACTATGGGCCAGGATTTGGCACTGCGGAAGAAACATTCGGCTACGTTTTCAATAAATCTATGCGTCCGTATCGCGATGAAATGTTTATCGCCTCGAAAGCAGGATACAGTATGTGGGAAGGCCCTTACGGCAACTGGGGCTCGCGAAAATACTTAATCGCATCACTCGACCAAAGCCTTAAACGAATGGGTCTCGAGTATGTCGACGTATTTTATAGTCATCGCTACGACCCCGAAACTCCACTCGAAGAAACTCTTCAAGCCCTCGTCGACATCGTTCGTCAAGGCAAAGCGCTCTATGCAGGCATCTCTCGTTGGCCGCTCGAAGCAGCAAAATTCGCATACGACTATCTGCGCCAACACGACACGCCTTGCTTGTTATATCAAGGACGATATAATATGATTGACCGCGATGTCGCTGATAGCGGAATACTTGACGCGACTGCCGACGCCGGCAGCGGCTTTATATCATTTTCACCTCTAGCACAAGGCATTCTCACCAACCGCTACATAAATGGTATCCCGACCGGTTCGCGAGCTTCAAACGAGCAATCGTTAAAATCTGCCCAACTCAGCGCTGAAATGATAGAGCAAATCCGACTATTGGACGAATTGGCACACTCTCGCAACCAGACCCTCGCCGAAATGGCTCTTGCATGGGTACTTAATGACAAACGCGTTACATCGGTAATTGTTGGTTGTAGTTCTGTCGACCAACTCGCCGACTCTTCAAAAGCAATCGAAAATACCTCATTCACCCCCGATGAACTTCAAAAAATCGACATAATCACAGCTAGAATGCAAAAGTTGATGATGTGATGTTAAACAGAACGAGCGACAGACTGCCGCTCGTTTGTTTTAGTCATTTGATGAAGTCGATGGCCGAACAGAGAATGTCTTAACACCTGTGGCAGGTATTTCTTCGATTGAAGCAACAACCTTCACTTTGAATGACGAAATTGCTACGGCAGCCTCTTTATCGACTGCATATACGGGACACTCTATATCTAGGTTATGCCGCCCGACAGGTGTATTCTTACCAACGTAGAAGGAGAATCCGTAAGGCGGAATCACCGACGAGAAAACATAGTTGTAGTCCCAATAGTAGCTTGCCGAAGTAATAAAAGCCTCTTTGCCGGCTTCGTTGTTAGTAACAGTGATGCTTTTTACTTCCAAAGTATCGCCTTGCACTATGTAGAGAGTACCATCGACGCGCTGTGCATTTTCTATTTCGATATTGAACGTTACGTCGGGCAAGTTTTTATCGTCGTCGTCGCAAGCAACAAACGCGATAGCCGCAATAAGCGGAAGAAATAATTTGATATACCTTTTCATCGTTTTTTGATTTTTGCGGGTTACACAATTCTATGATAAGAACAGAGGAAAGAGTAAAAGGTTCATCTGTGTCAACTCACAGCCACGACACTCGGTGCTATGCTATTGATATTCATCGCAAAGATAAAGATTTTTCACGTATTCCAAATAGATTTTGTTTGAAACTTCATGTAAAAGCACTTAAAAACTAAAAAAGGGGGCGCATGAAGCGTCCCCTAAATGTGTATGAATTAGCTGTTATTCGTTTCTAAAGATAAGTTGGTCGTCGACTACATCTATGCTGATGGGATGCGAACGATCGACTTTCTGAGCAAGGATATCCTTCGAAAGCTGGTTGAGGACGAGTCGGTGGATGGCACGTTTAACAGGTCGTGCACCGAATTCGGGGTCATAGCCCTCATCGGCGAGGTAGCTGATAGCGACTGGAGTGACTCGAAGTTCGATACCGGATGCTTGGTAGAGCATTCGCTGAATTGACTTGATCTGCAAACCAACAATTTCTTCAATTTCGTGGCGGTTCAACGGTGTGAACATTATAATCTCGTCGATACGGTTGAGGAATTCAGGACGTATTGTCTCTTTAAGCATTTCAAGAACTTGGTCTTTGGTCTTTTCGACAACTTCCGATTTATTTCCTTCGGTCATATTAGCGAAGTTTTCGCGGATAAGAGCTGAGCCCATATTAGAGGTCATAATGATAATGGTATTTTTAAAGTTTACCATACGACCTTTATTATCGGTCAGACGGCCATCGTCGAGAACTTGTAGCAAGATATTGAATACGTCGGGGTGAGCTTTCTCAATTTCATCGAAGAGCACCACTGAATATGGTTTACGACGGACAGCTTCAGTCAATTGGCCACCTTCGTCATAGCCAACGTATCCAGGAGGAGCTCCAACAAGACGCGACACTGAGTGTTTCTCTTGATATTCGCTCATATCGATACGAGTCATCATATTCTCATCGTCGAAAAGGTATTCAGCGAGTGCTTTTGCTAGTTCGGTCTTACCTACACCTGTTGTTCCGAGGAAAATAAACGAACCGATAGGTCGTTTTGGGTCGTTCAAACCGGCACGGCTACGACGGACTGCATCGGCGATAGCCGAGATAGCTTCGTCTTGTCCAACGACTCGCTTATGAAGTTCTTCTTCAAGATGGAGTAGTTTGTCTTTCTCGCTCTGTACCATCTTGTTGACAGGAATACCGGTCCAACGAGAAACGATATCAGCAATATCTTCAGCATCAACTTCCTCCTTGATAAGAGCTTTTTCGCCTTGCATATTTCGGAGTTGTTCTTGTACTGCCTCGATTTCCTTTTTTTTATTAGCAATACGAGAGTAGCGGATTTCAGCAACGCGTGCATAGTCGCCTTCTCGCTCGGCTTTATCGGCATCAAAGTTTAGTTGTTCGATATCGATTTTATTCTGCTGAATACGGCTAATCAGCTCGCGCTCGGCTTTCCACTTGGCAGAGTAGTCTCGTTCTTGGTCGCGCAAGTCGGCAATTTCGCGTTCTATTTCTTTGACACGGTCGTCCATGCCTTCACGTTTGATAGCTTCACGTTCGATTTCCTTTTGAGCAATCTGACGGGTAATATCATCAAGGACTTGAGGGACAGAATCAATTTCGAGTTTCAACTTCGAAGCAGCTTCGTCTATAAGGTCAATAGCCTTATCGGGCAAGAAACGATCGGTAATATATCGCTCCGAGAGTTGGACTGCTGCGATAATTGCCTCGTCACGAATACGCACTTTGTGGTGGTTTTCGTATCGTTCTTTAAGACCACGAAGAATAGCTATAGCACTAGCTTCGTCAGGTTCGTCGACCATTACCTTTTGGAATCGACGTTCGAGCGCTTTATCCTTTTCGAAGTATTTCTGATACTCATCGAGTGTCGTTGCTCCAATGCTACGTAGTTCGCCACGGGCAAGAGCGGGTTTAAGGATGTTGGCAGCATCCATCGCACCTTCGCCTTTACCGGCACCGACAAGAGTATGAATTTCGTCGATAAAAAGTATAATCTCGCCATCCGACGATGTTACTTCGTTAACGATTGCTTTAAGTCGCTCTTCAAACTCGCCTTTATACTTTGCACCGGCTACAAGAGCGCCCATATCGAGTGAGAATATTTGTTTCGAACGTAGATTTTCGGGCACATCTCCTCGGACGATACGTTGAGCCAAACCTTCTGCAATAGCGGTTTTACCGGTACCCGGTTCTCCGATAAGCATCGGGTTGTTTTTCGTACGACGACTAAGAATCTGAAGTACGCGACGTATTTCATCATCACGACCGATTACGGGGTCGAGTTTACCGGCACGAGCGCGTTCGTTAAGGTTGATTGCATATTTCGATAGAGCATTGTAAGTATCTTCTGCACTTTGATCATTTGCTTTTTTGCCCTTGCGAAGCTCATCAATAGCTGCTTGTAGCTCTTTTTGGTTGATCCCGGCATCCTTTAGGATAGTCGAAGCCGACGAATTGATGTCAAAAATAGCAAGTAGGAGTGCCTCGATAGCGACATACTCATCGCCCATTTTTTTGGCAATATCGATAGCTTTTTGAAGCACATCGTTAGCCGAGCGGCTCAGATAAGGCTCAGATCCGGATACCTTGGGGAGTGATGCTATCTCGGTTTCAATCTGACGATTGATCAGTGCTTCATTCGCACCTAGCTTCTGAAAGATGAATTTAAGTACCGATTCACCTTTATCAATCACGCCCTTAAGTAGGCAGACGGGCTCGATTGCCTGTGCTCCGGCACCTCGGGTAATATCGACCGCCTTCTGGATGGCTTCTTGCGATTTAATGGTGAAATTGTTGAAATTCATAATATATTTATTGTTTGTAGATTTCGATATAAGATGTTAACGCCGTCGGTTGATTGATTGTTTTCTCACAACCACATTTGCACAAATAAAATAAGCAATTCGCGTGCCACGGCATAAAAAATGACAAAATTTCAGTATATTTGCAACCACATACCAAAATGCCGTGAGAATAATACACACTTCCGATTGGCACATAGGCCAAAGTTTCTATGGATACGACCGACTTAACGAACACTCGGCCGTGATTGATGCCATTTCCGACATTATCATTGATAGTCAAGCCGATGCTTTAATTGTTTCGGGCGATATTTTCGACCTTCCACAACCTTCGGTCGCAGCTCAAAGACTTCTTGCCGACAAACTGATTGCCCTTCGACAAAGGTGCCCTGAGTTGTGTATTATTGCCACTGCCGGCAACCACGATAGTGCCACTCGTCATGAAGCATTCGTGCCGCTTTGGGATGTTGCTCGTATCGATATGGTGGGAACGGTAGACAAAGACAACTACGACCATAATATCGTAAAGATCAAGGATAAAGGATTTGTAGCGGCGGTGCCATATATTAGTCCTCGATTCATTCCTGATGGATATTTTGAGCAGTTGCTTTCACGTATTTCCGAGCTTAACACCGAATCTTTGCCGGTTGTGATTATGGCACATCTTTCTATTGCAAATTGCGACTCAGAAGGCCATCAGTCCGACGAAATTATAATCGGTGGAGTAGAGGCGTGTCCACTCAATAATATGGGCGATGATTATGACTACCTCGCTTTAGGACATATTCACAAACCACAGCGACTATCCGACAAGGCTCGATATAGTGGAGCTCCACTTGCTATCAGTTTCGACGAGCCATTTGCCCACTCTGTTACGATAGTCGACTTTGGAGCACACGGCGAGCCTATCGCTATTACAACTAAAGAAATAGAACCACCTCGTCCGATAGTAACCCTTCCTGCAAAGGGGGGAACTGATTGGGAGGACGCGATGGCTCTTCTCAACGATTTTCCTGCTGACATTCCAGCGTATATCCGCTTAAATGTAAACGAAGGCACACTGCCTCCCGACGCCCGTGCACAAGCTATATTAGCATGCCAAGATAAAAAGTGCGATTTCTGTATAATTAACCTTATAAGGAAACGTGCTACTGCCGAAATGGCAGAGAATACCGACTTCACAATTTCGGAATTGCAAACTAAAAATCCAACTGATATAGCTCGAATTTATTCCGATCGTCTGGGTGTAGACTTCGACGCCGATCTGGCTGAAATGTTCAACATAGCACTTTCTAACATCGAAGAAACCGATCGTAATTTATGATTCTCCGCAAACTCACCATACATAATCTCGCATCTATAGCCGATGCTGAAATTCCATTCGACGATGGCGCTCTCGCTCAGTCGGACGTTTTCCTCATTTCTGGCGAAACCGGAGCCGGCAAATCTACGATTCTCGATGCCATCTGCCTCGCTCTCTATGGCAACGTACCTCGACTTGGGAAAATAGCCACACGTGGCGATAGGTATCTGGAAATGAGCTTTAACGACCCTCGACAATTGCTGCGTGTAGGCGCCGGTGAATGTTTTGTAAAACTCACCTTCCAAGGCAACGACAAGCACGAATACGAAGCTCTGTGGGAAGTGCATCGAGCACATGGTAAAGCTAATGGCGCTTTTCAAAATCTTAAACGCTCCCTTATTTGCGACGGCAACAAAACTAAAGCTATAACAAAGAGTGCTATAATTGACGAGGCTATAAAAGAAGCCTTAGGAGCCGACTACAACCAATTTGTGCGTACGTCGATGCTCGCTCAAGGCGAATTTACCCGATTCTTAAAAGCTAGCGACAACGAGAAATCGGAAATTCTCGAAAAACTTACTGGCACGTCGATATACACCCGCGTTGGCGCTGAAATTTACCGTCTTACCGAAGAAAAACGACAGAATCTTCAACTTATTTCGGCACAAATCGAAGGTCAGCATTTGCTTACCGAGGAGGAGTTGGCTAATATACGCAAAACTCTCGAGGAGATTGCCGGTAAAATAGCTACGCAGACCGACGAGCTGACTCGCCTAAATGCCGGTATTGGTTGGGTGGAACGCAAAATCCAACTCGATCAAATTGCATCAACTTCTATCGCTGCACTTGACGAGGCTGAACAGATAATGAATTCAGATAGAATCAAGGAGTTGAAAAGCAGGGTAGAGGCGTGGCACGCTACATCGCAGGGACGAGAAATATGCGAATACATCCGCGCTAACGATATCGAACTAAATGATATCGCCGATGCTTTTGCAAGTATTAAATCAAAAGCAGCAATTGCTTTTAGTGCTTTAGCAAATGCTGAGAAGAATGCCGAGATAGTCGAAGCCAATCTATCATCTCTAATCGATAGGCAAAAAGAAGGAGAGTGGCAACAAGCGGCATTTGCAAAATACGAATACATTTTATCGCACCTCGACCGACTTGACTCCTCTATCCAATCGTTGAGTTCGGCAACTACTGAAAGTGAAGAGCATCGTAAAACTCTCGAAAATCTTGAAAAGACGTATCAGCTACTTGTTAACGACAAATCTAAAGCCGATGCGGCGTGCATAAAAGCGACTGAAGCACTTAATGAAGCTACTAAAGAGTGTGCAAAATACGACCTTGACGCTATGGCTGACAACCAGCAAAGAGTGCAAAGTCGCATCACTGCCATCACAGAGCTTATCACTCGCATCGAAGGGTACAACCGTGATAAGCAACGATATACCGAGGCCATGACTACTTTAAGTCAGGACATTGCCAAGATTGAAGATTTAAAAAAAGATCTCGATAATAAACAAAAGCAACTCGAAGCAGCTCGAACACTAGCCGAAGAGAGTTCAAAGCTATTTCAAGTACTCGATTTCAGTCACGAAAATTGGGCTAAAAGTGCTAGAGCATCACTTAGCGAAGGTTGCACTTGCCCGGTTTGTTTGCAAAAGGTCGATATAATGCCGCCCGTTGAGGCTCTGCTAAATGAGCAGTGGACCAAAGCGAAAGAGAAGCAGGAAAACGATGCCAAACGATTAAACGATCTTACGGCAGAAGTTGCAAATCTGTCAGCGCAAGTGCAGACCTCAGCAAATAGTATATCTACTCGGCAAACAGAACTCACCAAAGCCAAAGGCGAACTCCATGAAACTAGTCAAATAATTATCGCATCGGCAGAAAGCATCGACGTAGACAAAACGCGCTGCTACGATCTCGAATTATTAAGTCTGCTACTCAATCAAGCAAAGACTGAGAACAAACAAATCGCCGACGAATACTCTGCATCAAACAAAGCTGCCAAAGCCGCTTCTGAACGACAGACAGACCTTAATAACGCTACTGAGTCTCGCGAAAAAATTGTTGCTTCGATTGCTGCTACCGACACCGAACGCGAACGACTAAAAACACTCCTTCAGCTTGCCTCTAAGTCTTGCGAAGAAGCAAACAAATTGCGTATAGCTATCATCTCCGACCTCGAGAGCGATCTTGGTGTATGGGCGACTGATTGGAAAGAACGTCCGATGGAATTCAAGAATACCTTTACGGATTGTAAACGCACTTTTGATAACACCGCTGAGCGAATCACTCAACTTACGAATCAAAAGTTACAACTCGCCGAAATAGTCTCGTACTGTCGCACTACAAAACAAGCAATTGTCATTGAATATCCCGACCTCACCACCTTAGCCCCATGTGATACGAAGAAAGATCCACGCGAGGCGATGAGCGACCTTGCAGCCTTGGCGAAATCTCATACCGACCGCCGTGTTCGAGCCGAAACTCTACGAAAACGGTTGGAGTTAGAGATGGATAAATACCTCACCGACAACCCTCAATATACTCGCGAAGATATTCAGAAGTTGGCAAGCGTCAAAGATATATCAACCGAAGAAAAGGCACTTCGCGAAGCCTCCGACCGTCTTATCAGCACAAAAGCAGCCGTAGCAGAGAATCGCAAGCAGCTTGAAGAGCATCTCAATGCCGACAATCGTGTCGATGAAGTCGAGTTGCCAACTCTTAAAGAGCGACAAACTACACTCAACAACGAAAAATCGGCACTTCTGGAGCAAAAAGGTGCATTTGAGCGCCAACTTATCGACGACAAGAACGCTCGCACACACCATGCAGAACTCATCACTCAATTAGAGTCTGCAAAACAAGAATGGCACAAATGGGCGCGTCTCAACGATTTATTCGGCTCGGCTACCGGCGAAAAATTCAATCGTATAGCTCAAAGTTTCGTGCTTCGCAACTTGCTCGAAAATGCCGACAAATATCTCTCTAGAATGACCGACCGCTACCGTCTTAAAGGCGTAGAAGGTCAATACTTAATACTCGTCGAAGATGCGTTCAACGGATATACTTCGCGTCCCGTTATTACATCGTCAGGTGGCGAAAGCTTTATGGTATCGCTAGCCTTAGCCTTGGCGCTAGCCGATGCCGGCACATCATTCTCCTCCAATATCCTCTTTATTGACGAAGGTTTTGGCACCCTCAGTGGCGAACCGCTTCAACGAGCCGTAGCAATGTTGCGGTCGTTACACCGTTCATCGGGCAAACGTGTGGCAATCATCAGTCACGTTGCTCAACTAAAAACCGAAATTCCCACACAGATACTCGTCAACCGCTCTCCATCCTCCGTGGCGAGTGAAATATCAATAGTTCAGAATATATAATAACCAAATCAATCAATTGTAACCAAAATGAAGCAAAAATTTAATCGACAAGCAGTCTTGGCAATTCTAGCTATTGCTACAAGCTATAGCACCGCCTTTGCTGACATCGTTGTTGATTCGGAAGTTAAGGAAATGGAGTTCGTCGATACCGATGTAACGGTCAAAGGTTCGGGCGTACTATACCTCACATCTAACGAGCCTATCCGAAACGCCAAAATCAATATCGAAGGCGATGGTGCCGGCGTAATATTCGAGGGCCTTATGTGCTCTGAAGTCAAAGCCAACTATCTAGACAAGATCACAATTAACGGCAAGGCATTCAACGCCGAGTCAGACCGTCTCTCAATCTACGGAAACGGTTCGGAAATCATTCCCAATGGCTTGATCGATCCGCTCACTATATATACCGAAGAAAAATTCGGTGGCGAATCGAAGGTCTGCGTTCCCGATATCTACTATCGCGAACGTAAAGAGAAGAATTCGTATCTCGATCAGGAATTGCTCGGCGACTTCAACAACGCAATTCGTTCCTTCAAACTTCGTCGTGGCTACTCAGCTACATTCGCCAACAACTACGACGGCACTGGCTATTCGCGAGTTTTCACAGCTCACGACGAAGACATCGAAGTCGACGTTATGCCCGAAGGTATGGAATTTGTATCGTTTATCCGTGTTTGTCGCGTCGACCGAGTTGGCAAGCGCGGTATTTGCGGGCTCGACATCACACCCACAACCCGTTCTAGTTGGTATTACTCATGGGGCGCATCAGATGTTCGCACCGATGACTACGAATTTATACCAATGCGCCACAATAAATGGTGGGACGGATGGGATAAAATCGGTTCACGAGAAGGCGTTGGCAACGTACTCGGATACAACGAACCCGATCACACCGACCAAAGCGACCTTTCGCCCGACTATGCCATCTCGGAGTGGCCTCAGTTTATGAAGTCGGGACTTCGTGTCGGTTCGCCTGCACCCGATGCTATCCGCAAAGATTGGCTTATCAAATTCCTTGCAACAGCCGACTCGCTCAACTATCGTGTCGACTTCGTTGCAACTCACATGTATTGGAACAATCAGACTCCCGAAGGTCTTCGCGACCAAATCAACCAACTTTGCCTAAATACTTATGGCGGTCGTCCGATGTGGATTACAGAATGGAATAACGGAGCTAACTGGACAAACGAATGGTGGCCCGACCAGAAAGGCACAAAACTCGATGCCGAATTCAATCCTATCTTAGACGAGAATGGCAATACTCAGGAGGTAAGCCGTCCGCACACCGAAGCCAACTCTGCCATCCAAGCAGAATGGCTCGGCAAAATGCTCAAAGCATTCGACGATTGTAAGTGGCTCGAGCGCCACTCGTTCTACAACTGGGTAGAAGATGCTCGCTCGGTTGTAATTGATGGCAAACTCACCCCCGCAGGCAAAGTATTTGCAGAACACCGCTCTGTACCTGCATTCAATAAAGAACGTGAATACGTCCACCTTTGGCGAATTGCACCTCCCATGCCGGAGATTAAAGAGTATAACTCATATGCCGAACTGTCGTTTGTCGACCACAACGGAGAAACCGGTGTTTCGTATACCATCGAACGTCGCCACAATGCCGGTCAATGGGAAGAATATGCAGTTAAAACTCTTGCCGATGGCGACTACAAAGTGGGTAAGACTGTAAAAATCCGTCTCAATTTCGACGAGCCGGGTAAATACAAATTCCGCGTTAAAGCGAAGTCGTACAAAGGCGAAGAATCAATCTATTCTCGTATTATTACTTACATTGCCGAACAAGCGGGAGTAAATGGCGTAGAAACCGCTACTACATTTAAGGCATACAACCGTGGCAACGCTCTCGTAATCGAAGCTAACAACAACGCTGAATACGCTCTATACAGTGCCGACGGTCGCCTTGTTCGCACCATTACAGTTGAAGCCGATACAGAAACAATCGTCAACAACCTTGAAAAAGGTGTATATATCATCAACGGCAAGAAGGTGATGATCTAAAGATATGCAATTAACAACAAAGGCTCGCGTAATTGCGGGCCTTTGCTATATCTATTTCGACGATTTTCGCCGCCAACGAGATTTTCGATGCTGTTTGCGCGCTTTTGACTTTGCTTCGATAGCACCGTCGGTCGAAAATGTAGCAACGAGAGCGGCGAGCTGTTCGCGCGTAATGGTAGGATTTTCGAAGGCTGCTCGATAAAGTTTGCGAGCTATCTGAAGGAGCAAATCGTCGTTCTTGTCGGGGCGAATATTCAGTATCTTGCATACACGGGCTCGCTTTATAGGTATTGTATAGCCATACATGGCCGAACCATTTGCACGCAACTCGGCATCGCGTCGAAGAATAACAGCTACTTGATCGGGCATACAATGTTCGGGGGCATACGAGCGGTTGTCGGCATCGATGAGGGTCATCAAATTCTCAAATCGGCGAGGAGTATGACATAGATGCTGTAATTCGCGAAGGTCGGCATCTTTCATATCGGATCCAACTCGTCCCCAACCTTTTGCTGCCTCGTGGTTTACACAGAGAAACACGACCTTATCGATAAAAGGCTTGCGAAAATGCAAACGGTGCATAATCTTATCGACCAAAGCTGCCGAACGACGATCGTGCCGTGGAAAATGGTTGCGTCCGTCTTTCCCTTTCGAAACGGATACAATCTTACCAATGTCATGAAGGAGAGCTGCATAGCGAAGTAACGGATCGGCCGGCACTTTCTCTACTACGGCGAGAGTGTGCTCCCATACAGTGCCGAAATGGAAATGAGTCTGCTTGAGGTTGTAAGTTTTGCACAATTCGGGCATAATATACTCCATAGCTCCTAGACTACGGAGCAGTTCAAGAGCCATCGCAGGCCGAGGACTTATAAGTACCTTTTCGAACTCACCTTGCATTCGTTCGGGGGTAATAATACTCAGACGAGACACATGGCGCTGCATAGCTTCGTATGCTGCCGGATCGATTTCCCAACCAAATTTTGCAGCAAAGCGGACGGCTCGTACGATGCGAACGGGATCGTCGTCGAAAGTCATATCAGGATCGGCAGGAGTGCGAATGATATGAGCGTCCATATCGGCTATGCCACGACCGGTAATATCGAGCATACGGTCGTTCGAAATGTCGTAGTACAGCGAATTGATGGTGAGGTCGCGACGATAGCAATCATCTTCAATCGAACCGAATGCCGTAGATGGATCGCGAGAAGTACGATCGGTATATTTCTCTTTGCGAGTCTGTACCAACTCCAACTCGTCGTCGGGAAATTCGCGGAGGCGTAAGCGAGCAGTTCCATATTTGGGGAATGTAACGGGTTCGCCAACCGTTAGACCTTTATTATATAGCCACTCTGCAAATTTGATACCACCGTCGGGCGTAGAGACAGCCAAATCGACATCCTTAATCGGCAGATTCATAATCGAATCGCGACAACATCCGCCGACAGTATACACATTGCCGCGCCATTGAGTATCTTCAATGGCACGGCGCAGATATTTGCAAATTTCTTCGTAAATTTCAGTTGTCATCAGGCAATTTAAAATCTTTCGAAATCACCTGAGTGATAATCTTTTGAGCATCCGCATCGAAACCGACGAGAATTTCATCACCTTCTTCAACTTTCTGAGCTAGAAGCACTTCGGCAAGTTCGTCTTCGAGGTACTTTTGGATTGCTCGTTTAAGAGGACGCGCACCAAATTGCACATCACAACCTTTCGATGCGATAAAGTCCTTTGCGTCGTCGGAGATTGTAACTGTATAGCCCAACTGAGCCAAACGAAGGTAGAATCCGGCTAGTTCGATATCGATGATCTTGTAGATGGCATCTTTGTCAAGACTGTCAAAGATTACAACATCGTCGATACGATTGAGGAACTCGGGCGAGAAAGTCTTATTAAGGGCTTTCGAGAGCACACCATGCGAGTACTCGCGATCGACTTCCTTAGTCGCGAAGCCGACACCGCTACCGAACTCTTTGAGTTGACGAGTACCGATATTCGATGTCATGATAATGATGGTATTTTTGAAGTCGATACGACGACCAAGACTATCGGTTAAGCGCCCTTCGTCCATCACTTGAAGGAGAAGATTGAAAACATCGGGGTGCGCTTTCTCGATTTCATCAAGCAAAACGACAGAGTAGGGATGACGACGAACTCGTTCGGTTAGTTGTCCACCTTCTTCGTAGCCTACGTATCCGGGAGGTGCACCGATTAGGCGCGACACGCTGAATTTCTCCATATACTCACTCATGTCGATGCGGATAAGCGTATCCGATGAATCAAAGAGATATTCGGCGAGTTTCTTAGCCAAGTGTGTTTTACCCACACCGGTCGGCCCGAGGAACATAAAAGTGCCAATTGGCTTATTGGGATCTTTGAGGCCAAGACGATTACGCTGGATCGCCTTGACGATTTTGTTGATTGCAGAATCTTGACCAACAACAGCCGAACGGAGAGTCGGACCCATTTCGAGCAGACGAATACCTTCGGCTTGAGCAATTCGTTGTACGGGCACACCGGTCATCATAGCCACCACTTCAGCAACTTTGTCGGCATCGACAATGACGCGGTTGGCTTCCATCTCTTTTTCCCACGCTTTACGAACTTCGTCGAGACGAGCGCTTATTTCGTTTGCTTTATCGCGTAAGCGAGTAGCTTCTCCAAAACTATGACTCTTTGCAGCCTTGATTTTAGCTTCGTTTGTCTCACGTAACTCCGTCTCGAGATCTTCGATTTCTTGTGGTACGATGATGTTGGTGATTCGCACACGCGAACCGGCTTCATCGAGCGCATCGATTGCCTTGTCGGGGAAATTACGATCCGATACATATCGGTCGGTGAGTTTGACGCACGCATCGAGAGCTTCGGGAGTGTATGAAACACAGTGGTGCTTCTCGTAGCTCTCTTTGATATTGTTGAGAATTGTGAGAGTCTCCTCGGCAGAGGTCGGTTCGACCATCACCTTTTGAAAACGACGTTCGAGAGCACCGTCTTTCTCAATGTTTACGCGATATTCGTCGAGAGTTGTAGCTCCGATACATTGGATTTCACCACGAGCGAGAGCTGGTTTGAGGAGGTTGGCGGCATCCATCGATCCTTGTGCATTGCCAGCACCAACGATAGTATGAATTTCGTCAATGAAGAGAATGATATTGGGATTCTTCGATAATTCATTGAGAACGGCTTTGATACGCTCTTCAAATTCGCCACGATACTTCGTACCGGCAACAATTGATGCCATATCTAGCGACACGACACGTTTGTCGAAAAGGATACGCGACACTTTGCGCTGAACTATTCGCAAAGCCAAACCTTCGACTATCGCCGACTTACCTACACCGGGCTCACCAATGAGTACGGGATTGTTCTTTTTACGGCGGCTAAGAATTTGAGCCAAACGTTCGATTTCGGTTTCGCGACCAACGACAGGGTCAAGACGACCTTCGAGAGCCGCTTTTGTCATATCGTTGCCAAACTTATCGAGCATCGGGGTGTCGGAAGCACGTTGGCCTGAAGGACGTTTCTGCGAATTTTTCTTAGCTGCATCTTCGTCAGTCGGGCCTTCGGGATTGAGTGTATCTCCGGTGGAATCGGCAGGTGCTTCTGCAACTGCGGTATCGCCCTCAGGAGTAAGGTCAGACTTAATCTGACGTAGAAGCACTTCGTAGCTGAGACCGGCATTAAAATAAGGTGCAAAGGCGCGCATACCTCGCACATCTTTATTATGAAAGAGTGAAAGCAAGAGGTGCTCTAGGTCGACGAGTGAAGCTTTGAGGAATCGAGCTTCAATAATCGCTAGCTTTATAACGAACGTAACAATACGATTGTGATAGTCGGCACCTTTGTCTTCAGTAGCATCTGGCTCAAGGAGAGCCATGTCGAGGTTGGTGCGTAGTTCAGAAAGAGTATCAGCACCAATGATGCGCTCCATTATATTGGCAGAGCGAGTGCCATCAGCCGACAACTCTAGCAACAAATGAGCCGGAATAATAAACGGATTGTTATGAGACTGACACGTAGACCTTAATCGATCGATAAGATCTTGAGCATCTTTAGTATATTTCTGGTTGTTTTCCATAATTCAATCAATTTCGAATACCACCGAGAAAAGAGTATAATAGGGCAGTACTACGCTGCAAAAATAAGCAATAATCGTGCCAAATACAAATTGTCATATTCTTTTCATTTTCTATAAAAATTGTAAAACGGCTTTCTTTGTTCAAAAAATAGCAAAATTTCAATTTTTTTTCGTACCTTTGTATGAAATTTTGCGTCGTAGGCAGGCGGCCATAAATAGAGCCGGGAAGTACCATACGCCGAAAACGCTTAACATACACATTTAATAGCATGCTTGAAGAAGATCGTATCTTTAAGATCAATATTGAGAACGAAATGAAAACGGCATACATCGACTATTCTATGTCGGTGATTGTGTCGCGAGCCCTTCCTGATGTGCGCGACGGTATGAAACCCGTCCACCGCCGCGTACTCTTTGGTATGAACGAGATGGGCAACAATAGTTCGAAACCCCACAAGAAGTCGGCAAACTGTGTCGGCGAAGTTATGGGTAAGTATCACCCTCATGGTGACTCGTCGATTTACGGCACTGTATGCCGCATGGCTCAGTGGTGGTCGCTCCGCCACACCCTCGTTGACGGCCATGGCAACTTTGGCTCTATCGATGGTGACTCACCTGCTGCGATGCGTTACACCGAGGTACGTCTCGACCCTCTCGGCGAAGAAATGCTCCGCGACATCGAGTGCGACACTGTCGACTTTCAACCCAACTACGATAATACTCGTAAAGAGCCCCTCGTACTCCCCACTCGTTTCCCTAACCTCCTTGTAAATGGTGCATCCGGTATCGCTGTAGGTATGGCTACCAATATGCCTCCCCATAACCTTACCGAGTCGATCAACGCATGTATCGCATTGCTCGACAACCCCGAGCTCACCATTGCAGACCTCTCTAAAATCGTCCTCGCGCCCGACTTCCCCACCGGTGGTATTATCTACGGTTATGATGGCGTAAGAGAAGCATACGAGACAGGTCGTGGCCGTATCGTCATCCGTGCTAAAGCAGAAATTGAGCAAAAAGCGGATCACGAACTCATCGTTATCACCGAAATTCCATACGGTGTCAACCGCGCCGAACTCATCAAGAGTATTGCCGAACTCGTTATCGACAAGAAAATCGAAGGCATCTCGAACGTCAACGACGAATCAGACCGCGAAGGTATGCGTATCGTTGTTACACTCCGCTCCGACGCTAATGCAAACGTTGTGCTTAACAAGCTATACAAGCTCACCGCAATGCAGTCGTCGTTCAGCGTAAACAACGTAGCACTCGTACACGGCCGCCCTCGCACCCTCAACCTCAAAGAAATCCTCGAAGCATTCAACGAGCACCGTCGCGATGTTGTAACTCGCCGCACCAAATTTGAGCTTCGCAAAGCTCAGGAGCGCGCACATATCCTCGAAGGCTTGATGATTGCCGTACAGAATATCGACGAAGTTATCGCGATTATCAAATCGTCTAAGACTACCGAAGAAGCTCGCAACTCATTGGCTGCACGATTCAACCTCAGCGATGCTCAGACTCAGGCAATCGTTGATATGCGTCTTCGCGCTCTTACCAACCTCGCAGTTGAAGAACTTCAGAAAGACATCGACAATATTCACGCTCGCATCGCCGAACTCGAACTCATCCTCCGCGACGAAAACGTGCTCCGCGAACTTATTAAGAGCGAGCTTCGAGAAGTAAGCGAAAAATATGGCGACGCTCGCCGTACTCAGATCAACTACGCTGCAGGTGAATTTAACGCCGAAGACTTCTATGCCGACGATGATATGATTATCACAATCTCGCACCTCGGCTACATCAAGCGTACACCTCTCGCCGAATTCCGCGCACAGAATCGTGGCGGAGTTGGAGCTCGCGGCTCGGTTACTCGCGACAAAGACTTCATCGAACACATCTACACTGCTTCGATGCACAACACCATGCTCTTCTTTACCGATAAGGGCTTGGTATATAAGATGCGCGTATATGAGCTACCCGAAGGCAGCAAGCAGAATAAAGGTCGCGCCCTTCAGAATCTCCTCAATATCGCTCCCGACGATAGCATCAATACTTTCATCCGTTGCAAGAATCTCGACGACGCAGAGTACACCTCGACTCACTACCTCGTATTTGCAACTCGTAACGGCCTCGTTAAGAAAACCGTCCTCAGCGAATATGCTCGCGTACTCGCGAAGGGTAAGAAAGCAATCCTCATCCGCGAAGGCGACTCACTCGTGGGCGTCGAACTCACCGATGGCACTTCTGAAATCCTCATGGCAAACCGCAACGGTCGCGCCATCCGATTTAATGAGACCGAGCTCCGCGCTATGGGTCGCGTAAGTTCGGGTGTTCGAGGTATGAAGATCGACGAAGACGGCGATGAAGTTGTCGGCCTTGTAGCAATGCCCGAAGGCTCTGAAAATTCAGTACTCGTTCTATCAGAGAACGGTTTCGGCAAACGTTCGCTCCTCGATGGCTACCGACTCACTCGTCGCGGCGCTCGTGGTGTGAAGACAATCAACATCACCGACAAAACAGGCGCTCTCATTGCCTTCAAGAGCGTAAACGATGATAACGACTTGATGATTATCAACAAGTCGGGCGTCGTAATCCGCGTCCACGTTGCCGACATCCGCGTGATGGGTCGTGCTACTCAAGGTGTTCGTATCATCAACCTCGAAAAACGCGGCGACACTATCGCTTCGGTATGTTGTGTTGATGCCGACCCCGAAGAAGAAACAGAATCAATCGCACCCGACGCAGAAGAACTACCCGAACTCGATATCGAATCAGAAGAAATCGAAGACGACATCGACGAAGTTGATGCCGACGAAGTAGAAGAATCCGGCGACGACGAATAAACACAACTATGCGGCGGAGTATCATCTCCGCCGCGTAGATATTATAAGACAACAAACTAAAACCAATACGACTATAAGATGAAGAAATTCTCCTTATTGGCCCTTGCAATTGCAACGGCTTTCAGTGTATCGGCTCAGACATCGGTTCTGAAAGATGCCGAACGTGCTATGAAAGATGGCAAAGAAGCTGCAGAAGTTGTAAAAATCATCACTCCCGCATTCTCTGACCCCTCAACCAAAGAATTAGCACAGACCTACTTCATTCCCGGTAAGGCTTCATTCAAGCAGTACGACGACATGCTTGGTCTAAGCCAGTTCAATAAGCTTCCCGCCAATGGTGAAGTTACCATGGGTAAGCTCCTAATCCAGGGCTACGAATACTTCGTTAAAGCTCTTCCCCTTGATAGCCTTCCCAACGAAAAAGGTAAAATCAAGCCCAAATACAGCAAAGAAATCATTGGCACCCTCACAGGCCACCTCAACGACTACCTCAATGCCGGTGCTAACCTCTACAATGCACAGGACTATAACTCTGCATACGCTGCATGGGACATCTTTATTAACGTTCCTCAGATTCCCGCAATAGAAAAAGCACTCGGTGCCGCTATGCCTACCGATACCGTATTTGGTGAAATCGCATTCAACCAGGCTCTCGCTGCATGGCAGGCTGAAAAGCTCCAGGAATCGCTCGACGCATTCTCTAAAGCTAAATCATTTGGCTACAACAAAAAACAACTTTACGATTACGCTATTGCTGTAGCATCCGGTCTTGAAAACAATGATGCAATTTTAGCATTTGCTAAAGAAGCTCTCCCCCTCTACGGCAAAGAAGACCCCATGTACATGGGTCAGGTTGTTAACTTCTACCTCCAGAACAAAGACTTCGACAAAGCATTCGAAGTAATCGACAACGCTATCGAACTCGAGCCCAACAATGCTCAGTACTATGTAATTAAGGGTGTACTCTTCGAAAACAAAGAAGGTGCTGAGAACAAGGCTCAGGCTAAAGCAATGTACGAAAAAGCTGTATCTCTCGACCCCAACAATGCTCAAGCAGTGTTCAACTATGGCCGTCAGATCTGCGATGAAGCATACACTCTCGCCGATGCAGCTCCCACTCGTCAGGATGAATATGCTGAATATTTCGCATCCAAAATTAAACCCCTCTTCGTTCAGGCTGCTGAAATTCTCGAAAACGCTTACAATCTCGATGCAGAAAACACCGACATTCTCCGCTATCTCGAAAATATCTACTACAACCTTAACGACGAAGCAAAACTCAACGACGTTAAGAAACGCATGTCATACTAATCGCGTAGATTTATAACACTAAGTGCGAGGCTATTCAATTGAGTAGCCTCGCATTTTTGTATCAATTTACTAATTCTAAATATCGTTAAAACGTTAGATGTTGAATTATTGGCATATAGTACATCGAAGTAAATTTAGTAATTTTGTAAGATAAATCGCTTATTATCCCATTATGAGAAAAGCTTGTATTTCCGCAATATTTCTATGCGCCGCCACCTACGTGTTCGCCATCGACTTTTCTGGTGTAACGCAGACACCGATACGAATCGATGCAGACGCCTCAACCGGTTTGGAGGGTATCTATGTTTTACCCTCAACAATCGGGGTAACAATGTCTTACACAGCCAAATCGGCAGCAGATGTTCACTGGTATCGTTTTAGCAATCTCGGCGCAGCTTATGCCGAAGAGATTGCATCTTCGCGTAGCGGGTCGACCGTAACAACACAAGCTCAATCGGGCGATATGGGATATATAATAGAGGAGGGTAGCACTCGCATATATTACTGGGTCGTTGACTATTCAGCTCACCAACTCGAAATGCGTGCGCTGACAGTAGGCACTCAAGAAGATTGTAACCGTACTATACTCTCGTTTGACGGATCTGCCGCTGAAATACCTTACTATAATATAAACGGCCGCAGATTGGTATTATCGCGCGAATTGGAAGTCGAATATTCGACTTTGAAGTTCGACGCCACTTCATTCACATACGACCAAACCACGACCACCGAAACACTTGATGCTATCGGTAGCACATTTGCCGTTACAGCACCCTTGTGCGATACACAATTTCATCTCTCGGGCGACCGTTTTCTGCGTGCTTGGGGCGATGAAGATAGTATCGAGTCGGAGACTGTCGTAGCTACGGCAGTTGATGCGCAGACTCGAGCAACCCAAGAAGCTCGCGACAACGATAACGAGCAGAAAGACAACTCAAACGAAGGCTATGGCGGGTCGGCTCCATGTGAAATCACGTTTGAGGCAGCAGTCAGCGATGCAGCAATCTTCACCGAATGGCAGATTTCACGCGACCCCGAATTCGGTATCAACGAAAACACCTTTAACGAACTTTCGTTTACATATACTTTCCGCGAAAATGGAGCTACATACGTTCGTTTCGTGGCAAATAATGCCGACGGCACTTGCGAATACATCAGCGAAACTTATCAAATCAATATCGGCGAATCTCGCCTCGATATTCCAAACGCATTCTCGCCCGAAGCATCACCCGGCATAAACGACGAATGGAAAGTAAGCTACAAATCGCTTATATCGTTTGAATGTCACATTTTCAATAAATGGGGCAAACAACTCTTCTCAACCACCGATCCGGCTAAGGGGTGGGACGGCAAATATGGTGGCAAATACGTACCTTCGGGCGTCTACTACTATGTTATAAAAGCCGAAGGTGCCGACGGCATCAAATACAAGAAGTCGGGCGACATCAACATTATCAAATTTAATGAGGGATCCGGCACCACCGGAGGCTCAGCACAACAGACAGAATGAAATTTAAACATCTATCATATATAGCCTTAACATTGGCGGCGGCAATGCCATTCGGCATTGATGCACAAACATCATCTCCCGTATTTTCGCGCGTTCCATCGCCTAACGTTCCCTCCGAGGCAATGCTTTGCGGAGAACGTATCGACCTCGACCGCGTAGATATGTACGAAGCCTTCGACCGCGAATTGGCTTCAATCACTTATACTCATGGCACCACTTTGCTCATCATCAAGCGCGCCAACCGTTTCTTCCCCGAAATGGCACCTATCTTGCGCAAAAACGGTGTTCCTGAAGATTTGCTATACCTAGCTTGCATCGAATCATCGCTAAACCCACGAGCCTACTCAGGTGCAAAGGCTGCCGGATTTTGGCAATTTATAGCATCTGCAGCCAAAGAATACGGACTTGAAGTCAGCGACGAAGTAGACGAGCGATACAACACCGAGAAAGCTACCGCAGCCGCTTGTCGATACCTCAAAAAAGCATACGCCAAATTCGGTGATTGGGCTTCGGCAATGGCTTCATATAACGGTGGTGTAACACGCATTACTCGCGCACTTGCTCGCCAAGGCCAAGACACCTCGTTAGACCTCTACCTTGCAGAAGAGACTACTCGCTACCCCTATCGAGTTATGGCAATGAAGATGGTCCTCGAAAATCCTATCGCTTATGGTTTTGTTCTCCGCGACGACCAGCTCTACCAACCTCGCGAATATACTACCGAAGTTGTAAGCGGTCCGGTCGAATCGTGGGCCGATTGGGCAAAAGCTCGTGGCATCTCATATGCCGAGCTCCGCGATGCAAACCTATGGATTCGCGACCTCAAACTCACCAACAAAGCCGGTAAAAAATATACCGTTCGCATCCCGACTCGCGACAGTCTATCTCGCAGCAAAGCCGGCTACAAAACATACAATCCTCAATGGACCGTAAAATAGATTCACGTCATACTCAAGTTGCCGACGATGGCACTACGGGCAAAATCGTAGTAACCGGTGCACGTGTCAACAATTTGAAGAATATCGACGTAGAGATTCCTCACAACGAATTGACGGTTATTACGGGCTTGTCGGGCTCGGGCAAATCTTCGTTGGCTTTCGACACCATTTTTGCCGAAGGTCAGCGTCGATATATCGAGACTTTTTCGGCGTATGCACGAAATATGCTCGGCAACCTCGAGCGCCCCGACGTAGATAGCATCACAGGACTTTGCCCGGTAATCGCTATCGAACAAAAAACCGTCAATCGGAATCCTCGAAGCACCATCGGCACGACCACCGAAATCTACGACTTCCTACGCCTGCTTTACGCGCGTATTGGCAAGGCTCGTAGCTACTTGTCGGGATTGGAAATGGTGAAGTATACCGACGAAAAGATAGTCGAGCTCATCCTCGAACGCTATGCCGGACACAAAATCTACATCCTTGCGCCGTTGGTCAAAAATCGCAAAGGCCACTACAAAGAGCTTTTCGAGCAATTGATGAAGAAAGGATACCTAAATGTGCGCGTTGATGGCGAATTGACCGAAATTTCGCGAGGTATGCGACTCGACCGTTATCGCAACCACAGCATCGAACTCGTAATCGACCGGCTCAAAGTATCGGATAAAGACTCCGAACGGCTCCTTGCTTCTGTCGAAACTGCTCTCGAGCAAGGTGGCAAAGAATTGATGGTATATGACGTCGATGATGAAACTGCGGCATACTATAGCCAAGAATTAATGGACCCGGCAACAGGTATTTCATACCACGACCCGGCTCCTCATAATTTCTCATTTAACTCGCCAATGGGCGCGTGTCCTCGCTGCAAGGGTCTAGGCTACGTCAATATCGTCGACCGCGCCAAAATCGTACCCGACGAGAACCTATCGATATACGCCGGAGCTCTAATTCCTCTTGGGAAATATCGCGACAACGTGCTCTTTATGCAGATTCGGGCCATCCTGGAGAACTACGGATTTACACTCAAAACACCATTCAAGGAAATCTGCGAAGAAGCAATCGACGAAATTTTTAACGGCACCACTGACGTGCCACGAATCGAAGGCTCTGTAGCATCGACATCCGACTTCTTCCGCTCGTTCGATGGAGTGGTAAAGTTTATTGAAAATATGACCGACGAAGATGCCGGCTATCAAGCACGCAAGTGGAGTGGCCAATTCTTCTCGCGCTGCACTTGTCCCGAGTGTAATGGCGATAGACTGAACAAAGAAGCATTACACTTCTTTGTCGATGGCAAAAACATAGCAGAGCTTTCGCGCCTCGACATTTCAGCACTTTCAGAGTGGGCCGATACGGTTAAAGACCGCCTCAGCTCAAAAGATGCGACCATAGCCACTGAGATTATCAAAGAAATATCGACTCGCTTACACTTCCTTATCGACGTTGGTCTCAACTATCTGCAACTAAACCGCAATTCGGCAACCCTGTCGGGTGGCGAGAGCCAGCGTATACGCCTTGCCACGCAGCTCGGTTCCGAACTAGTCAACGTCCTTTATATCCTCGACGAGCCTTCGATCGGCTTGCATCAGCGCGACAATCACCGATTAATCTCGTCGCTCAAAAAACTCCGCGATGCGTCGAATACGGTCGTCGTAGTCGAACACGACAAAGACATAATGCTCGACGCCGACTATATCGTCGATATTGGCCCGGGAGCCGGTAGAAAAGGCGGAAAAGTAGTATTTCAAGGCACTCCGAAAGAGATGCTAAAGACTGATACGGTTACCGCTCGATACCTTAACGGCAAAGAGGCTATAGCGACTCCCGAAACGCGCCGAAATGGCAACGGCAAACATATCGTAATCCGTAACGCAACCGGCCACAACCTTAAAGGAGTCGATTTCGACCTGCCACTTGGCACTCTTACTGTAATTGCAGGTGTGTCCGGTAGTGGTAAATCCTCGCTTGTCAACGGCACTCTCCAGCCCATTCTGAGCCAACATTTTTATCGCTCGTCTACCGACCCGCTACCTTACGAAAGCATCGAAGGGATTGAGAATATCGACAAAGTAGTAACAGTCGATCAATCACCGTTGGGACGATCGCCACGCTCAAATCCTGCCACCTACACAGGAGTATTTACCGACATTCGCAATCTTTTCGTAGGACTTCCCGAGGCGAAAATTCGTGGATACAAACCCGGAAGATTTTCGTTCAACATCTCCGGCGGTCGTTGTGAAGCTTGTAATGGCAATGGCTACAAAACTATTGAGATGAACTTCTTGCCCGACGTACTCATCCCTTGCGAAGAGTGCCATGGCAAACGATACAACCGCGAAACTCTTGAAGTCCGTTTTAAAGGCAAGTCGATAGCCGACGTGCTTGATATGACTATCAATCAGGCTGTCGAATTCTTCCAAGGCATACCAAACATCTTCAAGAAAATCAAGGTATTGCAAGATATTGGCTTGGGGTATATCAAATTGGGCCAACCGTCATCGACTCTTTCCGGTGGCGAAAATCAACGAGTGAAATTAGCTACAGAATTAGCGAAACGAGATACAGGAAAGACACTTTTTATCCTCGACGAACCCACAACAGGCCTACATTTCGACGACATTCGCACGTTGATGGGCATCCTAGACCGACTCGTCGAACGCGGCAATACTGTATTAGTTATCGAACACAACCTCGACATCGTCCGTATGGCCGACTATATGGTCGATATGGGTCCTGATGGAGGTGCCGGTGGTGGCAGAATTATAGCCCAAGGCACACCGGAGCAAATAGCTGAGACAGACTCTCCGACGTCGCGATTCCTACGCGAGGAGCTAGCGATAGCTGCAAATCTAAAGAAATAGTAATGATTGAGGTCCTTAGTGGCAAAATTGCCTTTAAGGGCCTTATTTACTTTTTGCTACCTAAAATCATAAAAACTGCAAACAGAAGTAGGCTCTTCTTGTATATTTCGATAATATCGATTATCTTTGATGAGATTTTCAACTATCGAATTCGAAATCATGAAAAAAAAGATAATAATATGTTTTGTAGTAGCTGCGGGTGCATTTTGCGCTTTCGAAATTTCGCAGCGCGACAAAACTATCGACACAGATAAAACAACTATTGAATACCGTTGGCTCGAGACTGATTCAGCCGCTGCCATCGACTCGCGACTACGTGCCGATTTCTCGCTTTCGCGTGAACAAATCACCGAACTTATACAAGCTAAGTATAACGACGTTACCGATGCCGACATCGACACCTTCGTCGCTCGTCACTATATCGAAGCCAAAACCATTGATGGCGAACAGCGCTTCCACCGTAAGTCGGTGCGCAACCTCGGTTTGCTAAATCCGGAATATAACGGTGGATTTGAGCACCGCGGCGACGATGCCACCCAAGATCGCATTAACTTTGTCGACTCTATACTCCAGTATTACCGTGGCAAAAACTCCAAAGGTCTGAGCCACGAAGTAACATATCGATTCTCAATCAACGTGCCCTACAACGAAGCTATAGCCGGCGACACCCTCCGCGTATGGATGCCGCTGCCGCTTGAGTCGGATGCATGCGTACGCCAACGCAACGTTGAAGTCTTAGAAGCCACTCCCGCCGATTACACCCTGGCGGCCGGACGTTCGATTCACAATAGCATCTACTTCGAAGCGCCCGCACCCGCAGAGGGCGACACCGCTCACTTCGAGTACACCGGACGATACATCAACTCAGGTGCTTATGCCTCGGCAGAACAGATTGCCAAAGACATGAAGCCTTACGACAAAGAGAGCGATATATACAAGACTTACACCAAGCTCCCCGATGGTCGTCATATCGTACCGATGGAAGAACTTGCGCGCGAGATTGTTGGCGACGAAACCAACCCCTTCAAGCAAAGCGAACTCGTTTTCGACTACATCATCAATCGCTATCCGTGGGCTGGTGCTCGCGAATATAGCACCATCGAGTGCATCCCCGAGTATGTAATCCGCGAACTTCACGGCGACTGCGGTCAGGTTTCGCTCCTCTACATCTCGCTTATGCGTAGCTTGGGCGTTCCTGCTCGTTGGGAAAGCGGCTGGATGCTTCACCCAGGCGAAGTAAACCTCCACGACTGGTCGGAAGTGTACTTCGAAGGCATCGGTTGGGTCCCCGTCGACATTTCATTCGGCCGCTACACCGGTGCAAAAGACCCTGAGATCACTTATTTCTATTCGCACGGCATGGATTCGCATCGTATGGCTGTAAACAAAGGTGTAGGCTGCAAATTCTATCCCGAAAAACGCTTTGTTCGCAGCGAGACAGTCGACTTCCAGACCGGTGAAGTTGAAACAACTAAGGGTAATCTCTACTATCCCGCTTGGGACTATAGCATGGACATTATCAAAGTCGTGCCAATCAGCGAAAATTTCAAAAAATGAAAGTTTCTAAATTATTCATCGCAGCATTAATGCTTTCGATTGCATCGACCGGGTACGCTCAGTCGTCGATCGATATGCTCGAAAAAGCTTCTAAAGCCGTTGCTGCCGCAAAAGCAAAGACAGCTCCTGATGCACGTCAGGCTGTATACACTATCAAAGCGTACAACGATCACGAAGGCCGTCTTGTCGTTGGTGGTAAAACTTCCGAAACAATTGCGCGCGAAGCCACTGTGCTTGCCCTTGCTGATGCCGGTGTTGACTATATCGACAGTATGGTTGTATATCCCTACGACCATTGGGCGTTAACAACTCTTACCGCAGCCAGCCATCGCGGAGAGGGCCGGCACGCTTCCGAATTAGTTACACAGTCGCTTATGGGCACACCGCTTCGCGTTCTCGAAAAAGGATACGAATGGATACTCGTACAGACTCCCGACGGATATATCTCATATGTACCCGAATCATCGATAGTAGAAAAGACCGACGAGGAAATGGCTCAATGGCGTACAGCTCGTCGTTTTATCGTCGTTTCGCCCTACCAAGTACAGGCGTTCCGCACTGCAGAAGCTAGCGGAGTTCGCGATGTAGTTACCGACCTTGTTAATGGTTGCATTATCACCGCAGTAGGAGAATCTCCCGAGGTAAAAAACGGCCGTTTGCACATAGCTCTTCCCGACGGTCGTACGGCATACGTCGATACACAAGTAGTTGTGCCAATTGAAACATGGGCAAATCAACCATTCGACCCCAATTGCATCCTTGATTTTGCATATAGCATGGAAGGCACACCCTACCTCTGGGGTGGAGCATCGTCGAAAGCAATCGACTGTAGCGGTTTGTCAAAGACAAGCTACTATGCAAACGGCATCATACTTATGCGCGACGCATCGCAGCAAGCCAAAACCGGCACTCGCATCGAAGCATCGAACTGGCGCTCATGTCAAGCCGGCGACCTTCTTTTCTTTGGCAATGCAACCACCGGAAAAGTAACTCACGTAGCTATCTACGACCACGATGGCAACTACGTACACTCATCGGGACGTGTGAAGCGCAATAGCGTAGACCCCGACTCGCCCGCATACCTCGACACGCCATTCCTCCACGCTGTGCGTATCGCCGGCAACGAAGAGACGCCTGGCATTGTCCGCGCTCGCAATCACCCCTGGTATTTCAATAAATAGAACCTATCTAATACAGTTAATAATATAAAATGAATCGTCGAAACTTCATAAAAACCGGCATGCTCGGTGCCCTCATTGCAGCATCTCCGGTATCTGTGTCTGCACTCGGTGAAGCTACTCGCTCTACCGGACGTAGCGGTCGTCTCAACCTATCATTCTCTCCCTATGAACTAAAACTCCGCCATGCGTTCAACCTCGCTCGCAGCCAGCGCACAACCACCCCCGACGTGCAAGTGCAGCTCGAATGTGATGGTATAATCGGCTATGGAGAAGCTTCGATGCCTCCATACCTCGGCGAGAGCGTGGCATCGGTTACCGAATTTTTGAGCAAACTAGACTTAAGCCAGTTCAAAGACCCGTTCCGCATCGAAGACATCCATGAATATATGGAAAGCGTGGCACCCAACAACCGCGCTGCTAAAGCTGCTGTCGATATCGCGCTACACGACCTCACCGGCAAAATTATGGGTCAACCCTGGTATAAAATTTGGGGACTCAATCCCGATAACACTCCTTATACCTCATACACTATCAGCTATGATGCCGATCCCAACGAGATGAAGAAAAAAATCGAGGAAACAGCCGGCTTTAAAGTTGTGAAAGTGAAGATGGGTGTCGGCCACGATAAAGAGACAGTCGAAGCTCTTCGTCGCTACTCCGATGTCGCTATTTGTGTCGACGCCAACCAGGGGTGGAACAAAAAAGAAGAAGCACTCGAAATGTGCCACTGGCTCGCCGAACGTAACTGCCTCTTTGTAGAACAGCCTATGGATAAAGCTGCTATCGATGATACCGCATGGCTCCGCGAACGCTCACCACTGCCTATCATCGCCGACGAATTCCTCCAGCGTCTCCCCGACGTAAAACGTGCTGCACAGGCTTACGACGGCATCAACATAAAGCTCATGAAGAGCACCGGTATGCACGAAGCCTACAAAATGGCGGTGCTTGCACGTGCTCTAGGCATGAAGGTGATGCTCGGTTGTATGACCGAAACATCGTGTGCCGTTAGTGCTGCTGCTCAGCTCGCTCCGATGGTCGACTGGGCTGACCTCGATGGCAACCTTCTTATTGCCAACGATATTTTCGAAGGTATGAAGATTGTCGACGGCAAGGTTACTCTCAACGACCTCCCTGGCATCGGCATCAAGAAAATCTGATAACGAATCACATAAACAGAATAACGACTGATGGACAAGACTTTGCAACTTTCTAAAAATGACGTCGTACAATTTCTGAGGAAAGCCCCGGCATCATTCACACTCTCTGATATCATTGAGTATATCACCGAGAATGAAATCGAGATGGTCAACTTTATGTATCCGGCTGCCGACGGACGACTCAAGACCCTCAACTTCGTTATCAACGACCTTGCATACCTCGAGACTATCCTCACCAAGGGTGAACGTGTCGACGGCTCGTCGCTTTTTCCATTCATCAGTGCAGGTAGTTCCGACCTCTACGTGGTACCACGCTTCCGCACCGCATTTCGCGACCCGTTTGCATCGATACCTACGTTGACAATGCTTTGCTCGTTCTTCGACTTCGAAGGAAAGCCTCTCGAAAGTGCGCCAGAGCACACCCTCAACAAAGCATGCGAAGCTTTTACTGCTCGTACCGGATTGTTGTTCCACGCTATGGGCGAATTGGAGTTTTATGTCATTGCACCCGATCCATGCACATTCGCAGCCACCGACCAACGCGGCTATCATGAATCAGCTCCTTTTGCCAAATTCAACGATTTCCGCACTCTTTGCATGAGCTACATCGCTCAGACAGGCGGTAAAATCAAATATGGACACTCGGAAGTTGGTAATTTCACCCTCGAAGGTCTTATCTACGAGCAGAACGAGATTGAATTTTTGCCTGTCGATGCGCGCGATGCTGCCGACCAACTTATGCTCGCCAAATGGGTGATTCGAAACCTCGCAGCTCGCGAAGGACTCAATATTACATTTGCGCCCAAAATCACAACGGGCAAAGCAGGTTCGGGGCTTCATATCCACATGCGCTTAATGGACCGTAACGGTGAAAGTGTAATGCTCGACCCAACTACTGGCGTACTCAGCGCGCAAGCACGTACCGCGATTGCCGGTATTATGGACCTAGCTCCGGCTTTGACTGCATTCGGCAATACCAATCCTACATCATACTTCCGTCTCGTTCCACATCAGGAAGCACCTACCAATATTTGTTGGGGCGACCGCAATCGCTCGGTGCTCGTCCGCGTACCGCTCGGTTGGGCTAAGGGTGGCGAGAAGATGTGTGCCATTGCTAACGGAGAGTCGGCAGTCGACCGCTGTGCCGATAAGGCATACAGCGCAAAGCAGACATTCGAAATCCGCTCTGCTGATGGTAGTGCCGATATATATATGTTGCTTGCAGGCTTGGCTGTTGCCGTTCGTCACGGTTTCGAGATGGAGGCTCCGCTCGAAGTTGCCGACCGCTACTATGTCGATGTTGACATCCACAAACCCGAAAATGCAGCTCGATTAGCAGCATTGCCCACACTTCCGGTCGGTTGCCACGCATCGGCTGATTGTCTCGACGAACGCGCTGAAATATTTGAAGCCGAAGGCGTTTTCTCTAAAGCTATGATAGACGGCGTCAATAAAAAGTTGCGACAATACGACGAAAGTAGAGCTCAAGCCGCTCTTAATGACCCGGAGTTGATGCTCCAATTAGTCAAAGAATACTTCCACTGCGGCTAATAACTGCTAAAATACGTCAGGGCGAACCAATTGAGGTTCGCCCTGATTGCTCTTATCTAAGGTTGTAATTCAGTGAAAAATAGTATAAACGCCGATTTTTAAAGTTTACAGTCTTATAAATCGACGCTTTCTATTCTCTAAACTCGATACTTTAAAGTCTAAAATAAATCATTTTTTCTTATCCCAACGAGCATTGTGGCGCTGAACCATAACGTCTTCAGAGGGGTTGGAGCAGGGATGCCAGAATTCGGTAGTGGCAAGGGCGTCGGGGCGGAATTGCTGACGAACGAAATTGCCGGGATAGTCGTGGGAGTAAAGGTAGTTTTGACCATAGCCCAATTGTTTCATTAGGGCTGTTGGCGCGTTACGGAGGTGGAGTGGGACTGGAAGATTGCCCGACCGTTCGACTTCTTCTAGCGCATCGTTGATGGCTTTATATGCCGAGTTGCTCTTAGGCGATTGCGCGAGATAGATGGCGCACTCCGAAAGCGGGATGCGTCCTTCGGGCATTCCGATTTTTTGTATTATGTCGAAAGTGGTATTTGCGATGAGCATCGCGTTTGGATTTGCGAGCCCGATATCTTCCGATGCCGAAATAATCATACGACGAGCTATAAATTCGGGGTCTTCTCCTCCGGCAATCATACGAGCGAGCCAGTAGACAGCTGCGTCGGGGTCGCTACCACGAATACTCTTGATAAATGCTGAGATGATGTCGTAGTGCATCTCACCGTTTTTGTCATATGCTTGCGGATTTTCTTGCAGACGGTCGGTGATAACGCGGTCGTTGATTACGATGTCTTCGCCAGCGGGAGTAGATTGCTCGAGTAGGTCGAGGATATTGAGGAGTTTGCGAGCATCGCCGCCTGCATAGCGGAAAAGAGCATCTGTCTGTTCGACGCGCACGTTGCTACGCGATAGTACTTCGTCGGTAGCGATAGCGCGGTCGAGGAGGATTTTAAGGTCTGTCTCCAGGAGCGGTTTGAGGGTATATACTTGAGCGCGAGAGAGTAGTGGACGTATTACTTCAAAAGACGGGTTCTCGGTCGTGGCTCCGATAAGCGTTACCGTACCGTTTTCGACAGCACCAAGAAGGCTATCTTGCTGGCTTTTGCTGAAACGATGTATTTCATCGATGAAAAGGATGGGACGACCTTGCGAGAACATACCCGAACTTTCGCGTTGGGCACGTTCGATGACGTCGCGCACATCTTTGACGCCCGATGTAACGGCAGAAAGGGTGAAGAATGCACTCTTTGTCGTATTGGCAATGATTCGGGCGAGTGTTGTCTTGCCTACTCCGGGAGGTCCCCAAAGAATAAACGACGAAATCTTTCCGGAGTCAATCATACGTCGGATAATACCTTTCGGACCGACAAGATGTTGCTGGCCTATATATTGGTCGAGGGTTTGAGGACGAAGTCGTTCGGCAAGTGGTTGCATATTATAGCGGATAAAAAATGCAGGGGCGCGGCGCGATTGTTGCTATGCCACGTCCCTGCATATAGAGTTCGATTAATTACTGTTTGGGAGTAAGGAGTTCTTTCACCACGTTGTATTTTTCGGTGAAGAGAGCCTGTTTGTCCTTGTCGATGTTGAAGTTAGCGTAGTACATGATTTCGAACGAGTAAGCTTCGCGGTACATAGCGAGATTGTTGTTAGCGTTCGTAGCATCCATATTAGCGGGGTCTGCATCAAGAAGGGCGAGCATCTTATCGTAAGCTTCGATTGCCTTTGCATCGGGTTTCTTTTCGTTAGCTGCGATGTAGAGGCGAGCCTGACGCTGGAAGAAGAGTGCATTGTCTTCAGCGCGGTCGATAACGATGTTTACGTATTCGATACCACGGTTAGCGAGTTCAACAGCCTGAATGCTGTCGGTAGTGTTGAGGGCTGCGTTAAGGTAGCGACCCGACATACCGAAGTAGTCGTTGAGTGAGGGATTTTCCTGAAGTTTGAGGTATGCGTCGTAAGCTTCAGCTGATTCGGCATACTGCTTGTTCTGAGAGTAGATGGTCGACAGGTTCTTGAGGAGTTCGCCATTCTTGGGGTCGCGTTCGGCAGCGATTTCGTACTGAACAACAGCGAGTGAATCCTGACCGATACCGGTTAGAGCTTCTGCGTAGGTTACGTAGTCGTTAGTGGTGAAGTTGCTACCCTGGTTGGTTGCGAAGAATTCCTGACCACTGGTTACAGCGTCGTTATAGTTCTGAAGCTTGGTATAGTCGAGCATACGCATACGCTGCATAAGGAAGTTGGTAGGATCTGTAGCGAGGATTTCGTTAGCGATAGCGAGTGATTCGTCATACTTTTCGCCCCAGTAAAGGAGGACAGCGTAGCGAGCTTTGTCTTCGGGGAAGTGGTTAGGATTCTGGATATATTTACCATAGAGTTCCGAAGCCTTTTTCCAGTGGTCAGCAAGGAAGTATTTTTCTGCGAGTTCACGCTGAGCCATTGCCGAATTGGGCTGGTTTTGGAGAAGTTCTTCGAGTTTCTGGATACCGTAGTTTTTGTTTACATTGAAGTAAGCGTTAGCATACTTAACGTAGCCTTCCGAGTTAGTAGGGTCGTTAAGGATAGCGTTTTCATACTTCGACGCAGCGCTACCATAGTCTTGGTCGTCCATAAGCATATCGCCTTCGAGGACGTAGATCGAAGGTTCTTGGTCTTTCGAGATCTTACGAGCCTTTTCGAGGTTCTTCTGGATTTCTTTAGCGTATTTTACTTCGTCAGCGTTGTAGTAAGCGCGTGCAATTGCTACGTGTACCTCTGCATTCTTTTTAGCGAGACCCTGAGCTTTCTTGAAGTGTTCTTCCGATGTTTTTACATCGCCATTGAGAAGGTCGAGTGCACCAAGACCTACATAATTGTAAGCATTCTCTGCATTGAGCGAAAGACCTTTTTCAAAGTAAGTTTTAGCTACTGCCTTATCGCCTTTAGCGAGTGATACCTGACCGAGATAGTAGTTTGCAAGCGACTTGTCGGTAGATGCATCGTTGAGTGTGCGTTCGAGGATAGTACGAGCATTGTCATACTGACCGGCTTTGTAGTACTCGATACCGTCTTTGTAGCCTTGTGTTTGAGCCGATGCGAAGAGGCCTCCGGCTAAAAGCAAGGATAAGAGAACTGTTTTCTTCATTTGAACTTTTAGTGTTTATAGATTTATTTTACTTTTTCCTGTGATAAATGTCGATTATTCAACTAGCTCTACCTGCTGGATGCTTACGCGAGCAGGAAGTATGCCGGTTTTCATGATTATCTTCTGACCAATCGGGCCGGTTACGAATGAATAGAAACCGCCGGCAACATTTGATGTCGGAGCTGTTGTGATCATATATATCTGACGGAAGAGAGGATACGAACCGTCGAAGATGTACTGCTGATACGGTTTATAAGCAGTTACTTCGTTATCGCGATTGACTTTGAGCACTTTTACACGCTGGGTGAGTGTAGCGCCTACAACAGCATCGTCTGAGAGTACACTTTTGGCAAGGTCTTCGCGACTTACGTCGGCACCCTCCATATCCGATGTAATCCAGCTAACACCAAGTACACCGATTGCATTGTCGTCTTTTTCTACGATGTTGAACACATCGGCTACCGAACCTGCTTGGAATACGTTCGGACCAAGTGGTTCGCCATTGCAGAGCGAGTCGCTAAGGAAAGTTGCGAGCGACGAACCGGTCTTGTCGAGCACTACGCGGATTGCGCCAAGGTTCGACGGCTCGAGGTCGCTCCACTGCGACGATGCACCCGACATGATGTCGCCGAGTTCGCTCACGGTGAGCTTTTCGCAAGTATTTTTCGAGTTTACGATAAATGCTACGGCATCAACTGCGATTTTTGAAGAACGGACATTCACGTTAGCGTTGCGTTCTTTCTTGTACTTCGCTTTAAGGCCGCGTTTCTCTTCGGGTGTCAAGTCGCGACTTACCACTACACTGCGGGTATTGAGGCTAAATAGCGAGTCGAATGCTTCTGCTTGTGTGCCGTAGCGAACGAGAATATGGGCTTCGGGATATTGGTATTCGAAAACATCAACTTCCTGCTTGAAGATATTCTCAAACGAGTTATCGCACACCAAAGTAGTGGTACCCGAAGTAGCCGAATGTTCTTTCTTCTCGTATTTCAAGCATGAAGTCATGCCGAGGCTCAACGAGAGGGCCAAAGCGGCAACACCTGTATTTTTGACGGTCATTTTCATATCGTTTTAATCGATTCCTTTAATTTGACGATACGCACGCCAAAATCCATAGATAATCAGCAAGATACCCACACCATAGCGCGACCAATTCCACTCGGCATCCCAGCCGAAGAAGTTGATTAACAAAAGTGTGCCCATGCCAACGTAGACAATGACCATGATAATACCGAAAATCACAGCCATCAAGCTACTAGGCTTGTTAGCACGATGTTCTTCGCGCTCAGGCTGGTGTCCTTCGGGGTCTGTATAGTTCTGATTGTTATAATCGCTCATATTCAGTGCCTTTTAAGTCAAACTTCAGAGTATTAGCTCTTTCGATTTAACACGCCAAGACGGTTTTAGGTTCTCAAAAAAATACTGTAAAGCCACTTTGCTCTACGTTTCCTTTAATGTGCAAAGTTAGATAATCCCGATGAGTTTTGCAAGCAAAATTTAGTTAATACTCTGTCAATGGGGTTAAAATAGGTAGCGAGACATTTGACTCAAGCCCGCAACACGTTTTGCGGCGGTCAGCGCCTTTCAATTCGTAATAATTACACATTTCGACCAATCGGCTTGCCACACGATCGCCATATCGCTTTTCAATGGCAGCACCACTTATGCGCAGATTCGATGATATTAGCGTCAGACAGTCGTTCATATCGCCTCGACACTCCAAAACTTGACGAATAACATCCTCTCGATTACCCATATACGCCATTTCCGGCGGTTCACTTCCAAGGTCTTGTAATGCAAGTATCAAGCGCTTGGAATACTGGTTGATGTTTCCGGTGCGAGCATATTCGTCGCACACTTCTTTTGCTCGTATGAACTGCCAAGTGAGCGGTTCTCTTCGACTACGGTCGTTACCGGGTACTTCAACACAATATCGGCAAGCGGCAGAATATTCTCGCATTATATCGAGGCACCACGACTTGCCCGTACCAGTCGGCCCTGCAATGTATATACCTTTGTTCAAGGCACCGGACACCACCTCTCCACTAATCGGGTCAAGGGCTTTTAATGAGCTATCGCCATGTATCCACTTGATAAAGTTCTCGTACACAAATCGATTGTCTTTATCAATAGTAAAATCGGGTGTGCGAGATTTTCCGATTTCTTCAATTACATACAAAGCCTGATCGACTGTCAAAAGATTGTAGCGTAGACGTGTTATCTTTGCAAACACGCCACGTTCTTTAATTCGCTGTAAAATATCGTCTACTATGTTCATGCCCATTCGTCGTTTGCATCAGGGATTGATGCTCGTTTGTTATCTATGTTTACTTTGTCGCGAATATGCCAACTTACCACGGCTGCGTGCCAATCTTTCATCTTATTAACACCTACTCGCCACCCATTCGACTGATAGTACGCTATGAAGTTTTCGGCATTTACCCTATATCCTTTTTCTTTGATATAATCTTCAACTTCTTCTACAGTCGGGGGCACGAATGCCGTTTTACGGCATTTATCTTTCTCATTTACTTTACCATTTACATTGACATTTACATTAGCATTATCATTAGCATTTACAGCTTGCTTTGTTTGATTTGCTTCATTTGCTTGATTTGCTTCGTGGTATTTTTCTTGAGTACGAAGTCCACCTTTACGCCCGGCAACTCGGCGTTTCTCTCGCACATCATTCCACTTACCTTCATTGCGGTCAATTGCCGAACGCATCAGTACGGTAAATGCTGCCACAAGCGGATTGCTAGGCGTTTCACCTTCGAAGGCATAAGCGAATACCGACCGATATACTTCTAACTGAAGCTCTTGTGGCATGGCATTCATCGCGTTCCACCAATCGCGGTAGAATATTACGGAGTCTTTCATTGTGTGTAATTTTTAAGATTGTGGATTATTGGAGTGTTGATTTTTATTATTTGTAATTGACTTTTATCAATCATACATGCAAAAATATAACAGCAAAATCCATTTGTCAAGACTTTGCCGTTATACTTAACTCTTATTAACTTTCTAGACGAAGTATGGTGTGTAGCCGTTTTCGTCGATACGGAGGCCACGAAGGTAGTCAGCGGCAGGCATCGGACGTTTTCCTGCCGGCTGCACAGATATAAGTCGGAGTGAACCATTAGCAGTGCCTACATAGGCGCGTTTGGCTGCAATGATAAGTTCTCCGGGGGCAAGAGTGTGGCTCGGAACATCTTCAACAATAGCTTCTAGCACTTTTACCGATAATTCATGTGCGCCATCGGCTCCATGGAGCGACAATTCGGTCCATGCAGCAGGGTAGGGTGCCAAACCGCGAATATGGTTGTGCACTTCTGTAGCCGAGTGCATCCAATCGATATGGCAATCGTCTTTGAAAATTTTGGGAGCGGGAGTTGGCACCTCATCACCGCACAATTCGCTCTGCGGAACGGTTTTGAGGGAGCCATCGATAATGCTACGAACGGTTTTAACAGTCAACTCGGCACCGATTTTCATCAAGCGATCGTGTACCGAACCGGCATTTTCGTTAGAGCCGATTTCGATGCGTTCGCGGTCGATAATATCACCTGTATCTATCTCATGCTTAAGAAAGAACGTAGTAACACCGGTTTCTGCATCGCCATTCATTACGGCACGATTGATTGGAGCTGCGCCACGGTAGCGAGGCAGAAGCGAGGCGTGTAGGTTGAACGTGCCAAGGCGAGGCATTCCCCACACAACTTCGGGCAACATACGGAAAGCGATAACAATAAAAAGGTCGGCATTGATTTCACGAAGAGCGCCCACAAATTCTTCGTCTTTAAGTTTGACGGGCTGAAGGAGGGGCAAATTATGCTCAACTGCATACTTCTTCACCGCCGATTGGCTCAATTTCTGACCGCGTCCGGCGGCTTTATCGGGCATCGTTACTACGGCAGCAACATCGAAACCGGCATTAACGAGAGCATCGAGGCTTTCGACGGCAAATTCGGGAGTGCCGAAGAATACTATCTTAAGATTGTTATCAGTCATTATTTTCATTTTTAAGAGCCGCAACTTCGAGTGCAGCCCAGAGGTTGTCGTTTTCGGGCACGGGAGCCACTACATCAATTTCTTTGTGCGACACAGGGTGTACAAATTGCACACGATGTGCATGTAGCGATATACTGCCATCAGGATTACTTCGTTTATCGCCATATTTAAGGTCGCCTTTGATGGTGCAACCAATCGACGACAACTGCACACGAATTTGGTGCTTGCGTCCTGTCATTAGATTTACTTCTAAGAGGTGATATCGCTCCGACGAGGCAATCAACTTATAGGCAAGTTTGGCAAGTTTGGCACCATCTTTGGGTTTATCCCACGCATACGATTTATTATTGCGTTCAACCGATGTAATATAGTGCGTTAGCTCAGCCTCAGCCACCTGCGGCTTATTTCGAGTTACTGCCCAATATGTCTTATGCACATCGCCGGAAGCAAACATGGCATTTAGACGAGCAAGAGCTTTCGATGTCTTGGCAAATATCACCACACCGCTTACAGGGCGGTCGAGACGATGCACGACACCCATAAACACCGCACCGGGCTTATTATCGCGCTCCTTTATATACTTTTTAAGCGTTTCGACCAGCGGTTCATCACCCGTCTTATCGCCTTGCACGATTTCCCCGGCAGCCTTGTTAACTATAATAATGTGATTATCCTCGTAGAGTATATTCATTTTTCTGCATTTAATTCGCAAAAGTACGTAAAAATCGCGAGATAATTGCGTACCTTTGTATTAAAATCGCAGCAATCTCATTTTACTATGCTTAAAGCCCAATGGTGCCCATACCGCCTATTTTTTAGATTCGAAGCTCGCACTTCGCGCGCCACGATGCAGTACAAAGACACTTATTTCATCCGTATATACGACACGGATGCCCCCCTACATACCATTGGGATAGGAGAGTGTGCCCTTTTTGCCGGACTATCAGCAGACGACCGTCCCGACTATGAGGAGCGACTTGCTCAGGCGTGCTCTATGCCGGACGAAGTCTTGCACTGTGAGTATAGCTCGATCCGCTTTGGCTTCGAAATGGCTTTGGCTGCCACAAAGGGAGGCAAATGGCTCGATGGCAAAGTCGGAATCCCTACAAACGGATTAATATGGATGGGAGACAAGGCTACAATGGCAGAGCGTATCGACCAAAAACTTGAACAAGGCTTCCACGTACTAAAATTGAAAATTGGCGGTATAAATTTCGACGACGAAGTAGACCTTCTTCGTGCTATTAGGCAACGATATAATGCCGACACGCTTGAAATCAGGCTCGATGCAAATGGTAGTTTTACACCCGAAAACGCACTTAATCGTCTCAAGACCTTAGCGCAATTCGACATACATTCACTCGAGCAACCCATAAAAGCGGGGCAGATAAAGGCTATGCAAACAATATGTCGCCAGAGCCCGATTGCAATTGCCCTCGACGAGGAATTGATCGGCTTTCGCCCTTACGAGGACGCTGCAACACTCGTAGCTGATATTATGCCGCAATATATCATCCTCAAACCATCGCTCTGCGGCGGCTTCGACTGTGCCGATAAATACATCGACATTGCAGAGAAGCTCGGCATAGGGTGGTGGGCAACGTCTGCTCTCGAATCAAATGTCGGACTTAAAGCAATCGCTTCTTGGGTGGCAGCAAAGCAACCGACAATTCCGCAAGGACTCGGCACTGGGCTACTATACAACAATAATATCGATTCACCGCTCGAAATGCGTGGCGAGTCACTTTTCTACAATCCTGACAAACCAGAAATCAATATCGACAAATTGCCATGGCGCAATTAGACGATTTTATCAACCAATGGCGCTCGGATTGTGCTACAATCAGCGCACATACCTCCGGCTCAACCGGTACTCCTAAGCATATCGAACTTCTCAAAAGCGATATGCGAGCATCGGCCATGGCTACAAATACATTCTTTGGCATCAACGAACAGTCGACCATCGGCATGGCGCTTTCGGTCGACTATATCGCAGGCAAAATGATGGTGGTACGAGCCAAGCTTTCGGGCGCACGACTAGTAGCACTACCTGTGTCTAACAACATAAATCTCAGTGATTTCGATGGCATTATCGACCTCCTTGCCATAGTACCAACACAGATTTCCAACTTTATTCACCACCCCGAATACGTGCACAAAGTACGCAATCTCCTCATTGGAGGAGCTGCCCCAAGCGCCGACGACTGCAGTGCACTCATCAAGCTCGGTTATACCTTCTATATCAGTTATGGCATGACCGAAACATGCAGCCATGTCGCCCTCGCAAAAGGCGATGACAACAAACGTATCTTCTGTGCTATGCCTGGTATTTCGTTCGCAACGACAGACGATAGCCGATTGATAATCAACGCTCCTGCATTTAGTTTCAAAAAACTAACAACCAACGATGTCGTCCAACTCATTTCTCCGATTAGTTTTATATGGCGCGGCCGTGCCGATGGGGCTATCAATAGTGGAGGGCTCAAACTCATGCCCGAAGAACTCGAAGCCCTATATGCCCCGGCTCTTAGCGGACATCGATATTATGTGAGCCACACCGACGATACAAAGTGGGGGCAAGCGGTTGCTCTTATCATCGAAGGATGCGTTTCAACCGACGAAATCGCTGATCAGATTGCCGAAATTGTTGCCGACCACCGCCGCCGTCCCAAACGCATTTTCTGCATAGAGCGCCTACCGGAAGCTGCCAACGGCAAAATAAGACGTCTAACTCCGGCTGAAATTAATCCGGCAAAATAAATCGTATGTGAACATAGCGCTCGCAAACGATTCATAACTTTGCACAAAAGATCAGATTTAGTTACACTAAGAACAAACACATTATGTTTGATATCGATTCAATCATACCAATGTACAAAGAAATGGCTCGCAATTAATTTGCGACCAAGGAGCGTATCGCTCACTACACTATTTATTACCCTATTGATGAACTCCCAGAGGACAATTACATTTTATTGCATCCATTTTCAGACGAAGAAATTGCGTCTATGAAAATGCTACGCGAAAAATATGGCAAAAATGAATTTTTCAAGCACCTTGAAGAGATTCTCGACGAAGAGACACTCGAATTCATTGATTCAGAGTACATTACAGATCTTAATATCGACTATCCGACATACCTCTATAGATTCACATATCATGAAATAACCGATAGTGGAGCAATCAAGTGCAAACTAGGAATTGATCTATCGGACGATACTTACATCAAGCTTCTTGAATTACATCTTTGGGACAAAGATATGAATCTAAACATCTTAAAATACGCCGACAAGAATCTATATCGCATTTTGAGTTATAAAATAGACGATCATTTTCAATCTGACCCTGGATTATACTGCATGACACGTCCATTTGCGGTAACAATGGACGAGCTTAAGGAAGACGCACAAAAGATAAGAGAACAAAACCCCGACAAATTTCCAAAGAATTTGGGCTGCAACGTTTACAATCCAGCCATTCCATATCATTCAGAATCATAAATAAGGCGACCGACACCAACCGAGCTAAGACCATCTTAATGAGAAAATTAGGCTTCTGAAAGTAAAATAATCATAAAAAAGTATTCCAAAAATTTGGTGGAATAAAAAAAAGTGCCTAACTTTGCACCGCAATTGAGAAAAACAATTGTCAACTATGCGAAAATAGCTCAGTTGGTAGAGCACAACCTTGCCAAGGTTGGGGTCGCGAG
>CAZYYV010000001.1:0-63409 GCA_964651295.1 uncultured Bacteroides sp. | reverse complement strand
TTTATATTTATATCAAAACACAAATATTCAATCTAACACATTACAATACAAAACATTGCATCAAAATTGTATTTTTAGTGTAGATTTTACACTTATTTTATCAATCAAGCAAATATCGTTTACTTTGCAACAGAAATATTTGGTAATTGTTTAATCCGGTATTAAAAATTGGGAAATTATTTATCCGGATGGAATACAATATAATAGACAACGATACACAATCCTATCTATGCTTACCAATTATCTATAAAACAACTCGACTTGTGACTATTTCACCGTCGAAAAATCAGGCGCCTATTTCTGAGCGCCTGATTTTTTATTAGATGCGATTATAGCCATCGTCTGTGTTTCTTGTAAAAATATAAAAGTGCACGAATATGGACACGAGCGGCCGGGGACAGTATTTTTCCCGTTGTAGCTCGTTGCCAATCGTGAATTATCGATAGTGACGGGAGGTACACTACCCTCTTTCCGCCTGCTCGTACCGCCATACAAAAATCGGCATCTTCAGGACCATAAAAGATATTTTCGTCAAGGCCTCCGCTTGCTTCATACACTTCTCGTGTAAACATCTGAGCAGCCCCGAGGACATAAAATGGCTCAACTGGTCTCTTGGGGACATTATTTGCAACCGAAGAATGTCTTTTTCCTTTGATTACATTTATTACTTTTGCCAATAGACCGGGATAAGGACGAAAACTAGTCTGTACTTCTCCGGAAATGCTTAGCAACTTTGGAGCAACAAGCCCAACGTCTGCATTAGCATCAAGATAAGCAGATAAACTTTTAATGGTATCGGCATCAGCGATAGTATCGTTGTCAAGAATCATTAAATGTCGGCCCTTGGCTTGGCTCAGGCCAACGTTTCTACCGGCTGCAACACCTCTGTTTGAATCAAGACGGATTACCCTTACTTTAGGATATTTTTTTTCGATACACTCTGCAGTACCATCAGTTGAGCCGTTATCAACCAAGATAACTTCGCATCTCGGCTCGTCAAACAACGCTCTTAACGAGTCAAGACACCGCAAGGTATAGTCTCGTTGGTTACACGTAAGAATGACGAGCGAGATATCGAGCATATCAACCGAATAACTTAATCTTTAAAGCTTTAAAAGCATGGCTTAATTCGCTTAACGAGCGGAATCTGCCAAGTTGTTTAACGATAAATCGAGGCGAAAGGAAGAAACTGAGGTTATTGCGATACAATAGGCGCTCCATTTCTTTTGACGAGAGATGAGGTAAGTTGAGAATCGATTCACGCTGAACGTCTGTGGGAACATAATCCTCCGTAGCGAGCCAACCGTTCTCTTTGCAAATCTTATAAAACTCAGTGCCGGGGAATGGTGATACGATGTTAAACATCACTTGATCGGCTCCAAGTTTTTTTGTTTCGCGAAGGGTATCAATTACAGTCTCGCGAGTTTCGAGCGGGCTACTACCAATAAGCACATTCAACTTAACCGGCACTTTATACTTTGTAAGAAGCTTAACTGCACGACGGATATCATCGGCTGTTTCACCTTTCTTGATATACTTCAATATTTCATCGTTGAACGACTCAACTCCGAGGTCGATGTATCGACAATTGCTCTCGCCAAGCATTTTGGCAATCGGCTCGGTAATTGCATCGGCACGCGCTTGACAGCCCCATACGATATCATATTTCTTCATTATGGCACACAAAGCTGCTGTACGTTCTTCGTTCCAGATGAAATTATCATCCATAAAACCGATGGCTTTATAGCCTTCGGCAGCAAGCATAGCCACCTCCTTCTCTACATTTTCAGGAGATCGAAAACCAATTGTAGGCTTGCGACCGTGCTCACTACGAAATTCCATTTCTCGCGCAAATGTAAGCGATGAAGGCACACAATAGATGCACTTATACGGGCAGTTACGCGACGTTATCATCGTCGTGTAAGGAGTGCATTTCAATTTGGGATTATGGTAGACGGCATCACCTAGAAGATGACGAGCTACAAATGGTAATTCGTCAAGATTTTTAATCAGCTGACGAGGCGGATTATTGATAATTATACCTTCGTCATTAAGCCAAGATATGCCTCGAATACCATCCAGAGATGCATTTGTACGAAGAGCCTCAACAAGCTCTACAATAGTAGCTTCGGGTTCACCGCGGACTACAATGACATTTGCGTCCGGAAGACATTTTGAAGTGAAGTGAGTCGGACCGGGTCCCATCAATACCACTTTTACATCACGACGATGACTTCGTATTGTACCAATCGCACTAAGGTCAGTGGCAATAGAGAGATTAACAGTCCAAATAATGTATATATCAGAATCGTCCGTGGCAAAGAACGAATCGAACTCGACCTGACTTTTCTTATGGTAAACAAAGTCGCAGTATCGCACCTCATCTGCTTCATTTTGCTCCAAAACAGCTGCCACAGACAACTCATAAATATTAGGTGCAAAATATACAACACGAGTACAGCCGGCAGTACGTTCTGCTGGTTGTTTATGATCGGTACAAGGTGGAACTATGAATGTTATTTTCATTATATAACGTCTATACTTGAATAACGCGATTAATGCTGTCTTATTGCATCAGCGCGTCTTTATAACACGCATCCCGCATCGAGAACAGTCGAATTCCAGTCGATATAATCCGGACGGATTGCGTAAAAATAATCGTGTGGGCAACTTTGCCGAACTTTCGCGGTCTTTGAGACACTCACCTAGTTCGCGACGAATGCAATAGCGAGTTGTCATCACCGTAACATCGGTTTCTTTCGGTTTTTGTACCTCTATAGCCAAAGTATCAATCTTTGCACCGTGGTCGAGATAGAATTTTCGAGCCAAACGATTTGAGACATTTGCATGATATGTCAGCGGAGCGCTTGAGACAAAAGCATCAACAGCGAGCTGTGATATTTTACGGCGATCATAGCAATATGTAGCTTCAGCATCGACCTCAAGGGCTGACAACACAGAGCGTCGTGCTTCAGCTAATACTGACAGAGGCACAAAGCGATCTGCTAATCGATCATCTACATTTCCGCATACAAAACCACTTCCGCCCAATTTACAAAGCGTATTCTTTCTCGCATCAATTTGACTGTTTCGAGCTACCGAAGCAGGACTTTCAATAACAACCGTAGCAGAACAATGACGCTCATCGCTGGCAGTGATAGCAAATCTCGCATCGTCGATAGTTCGAAGTTCGAAGTCAACTTGAATATTTCGTCGACAACCGGCATCAGGACGGTCAAGGAGGTCGAAGAAAGATTTGTCGTTATTTCGATAAATAGTCATTCCTCGTTCAAGACCTTCGAGATTCGATGCCGGGAAAAGGATATCACCTGTAGCTCTATTAAGACGGAATCCACAGAACTTACCGGTTGAATCGAAGAAGCCAAGACCATCGCCATTGGCAAGTTCGACTGTCAATTTTGCCTTAAATGAACGTCTGCGGCTATCGTATGTTGTTACAGCCTTTCCAACGGGTACGCCTGCCCACTTTGGCGTATCAAGCGATGCCATTGATATTTGGCGAACTGGACGACCATGGAGGAAATAATTTGTATATCCGCGATTGAACGTCTTAGATAATTCAGGTATAAAACCGCACTCACGTCGGCCAACCGACGAACGCTGTATATCAGGGTTTGCCGACACTATTTCATCAAGAGCTTGCGAATATGCCGCGGTTACATTTGCCACATATCTAGCGTCCTTAAGACGACCTTCAATTTTAAAAGACGAAGCACCTGCATCTATCAATGCTTTTAGCTCCGACATTCGATTGAGGTCGCGAAGTGAGAGGTAATGTTTTTCGGGACCGACTACTTTACCATCCTCGTCAACGAGTTCGTATGGTAATCGACACATCTGCGGACATACACCACGATTGGCACTACGATTCATTGCCACAAATCCAGCCTGACAGTCGCCACTATAGCTGACACACAATGCCCCATGAACAAATATTTCAACCGGGACACCGGCAGCTTCACGACAAGCTTTTATATCCTCTAGCGAAAACTCACGAGGGAGTACCAACTGCGAGAATCCAGCTTGCGCTAACCCTCGAGCTTTTTCCGGTGTTCGTATATCACACTGCGTACTTGCGTGTAGCGCAATTGGCGGCAAATCCATTTCAAGATATGCCATATCTTGAACGATGAGAGCATCCACGCCCGCTTGATAAAGTTGCCATACCAAACGACGAGCATCTTCAAGTTCGTTATCGAAGAGAATGGTATTCATCGTCACATAGACACGAGCACGATAGCGATGAGCAAAGGCACACAATTCTGCGATATCGCTAACGCTATTTCCGGCAGCAGCTCTAGCGCCGAATGACGATGCTCCTATATAGACGGCATCGGCTCCTGCCATGATTGCAATACGACCGACGGCAACATCTCGCGCCGGTGCAAGTAGTTCGATAGTTCGCATACGTCAAGAGTTAAGCAGTGCTAAGGCTTCGAAACGAGAAGCTTCAATATAATCCGGATGGTGAGCATCGCTATTGACAAGGATAGTCACTCCGGCTTCTTTTAAGCGAGATAGATAACGTTCACCCGGGAAGAATCGACCATGCTCACGGCGTGCCTTTGTATTTAATTCGATAGTTAATTTACGAGCTATTATATCATCGATAAGTTGCGAAACCAAGCTCTGATAGTGCTCGCCATCTTCGATTCCGGGGGCAAAATAAGATGCATTCTGCCCTATTTTATCGAAGTGTCCGAGAATATCAAAGCCACCGGCTACAAGCATAGCTCTCGACTGAGAATAGAATGTATCCACAACATAGTCGATATCATTTCTAAAGTGATCAGCCATACGCTGTTTGAAATTCCTGAAGTTTCCGTCAATATCGACAAGTTCGCCCGATTGTGTAGGAATAAAGTGCACAGACCCTATGATGTAATCAAGAGGCAATTGCCTGAAATAGTCGGAAGATGGTCCCCAATCAGCACCCAGATAATCCACCTCCATAGCAGCATAGAAACGGCAAGATGATAATTCGGGCAAAGCTGAAATACGAGCAACTTCGGCAAGATATTCTTCTACTACGTCGGCGCTCATATTACATGGAGATTCGATGGGAATCGGACTATGAGGCGAAAAACCATAGTGTAGCATACCACAAGCAACGGCGGCTCGCGCCATGGTTTCCATGTCGGCGCGGCCGTCGCAAAATTGTGTATGACTATGAAAGTTATAGTTTTGAGTCGAAGATATGATTTCTTTGAAATTCATAATCAATAAGGAACATCGTGATTAAGTCGACCCGCACGACGGAGTACCTCATATCGTACAAATAGACCAATACAGAGGGCGTCAACAGCCGCTCCTATAGACATACCTACCGACATCGGAAGTCCGAATCCTTCGGGCGAAGGCGCTACGAAGATATACGTAACGACAACCATAGTCATAAAGACAGCCGGTACGAGGCAAATAATATATTTCTTACAATGACGTGCGAGATATACAGTGGCAGCCCACAAGGTAAAAGCTGCGAGAGTCTGATTTGTCCACGCGAAATAGCGCCAAAGGACATTGAAATCTATAAGCATCAAGAAGAAAGCGACTGCGAATATCGGAATCGATACTAGGAGACGTTTCGACAATTTTGACTGATCGATATGAAGAAAATCGGCTGCTATAAGTCGAGCAGAACGGAGAGCTGTATCACCTGTTGTAATTGGCGCAACAATCACACCTAGCAATGCCAAAAATCCACCGAAAGCCCCCAACCAAGTATTAGCAATATCGCTCACGAGATCGCCTGCACCTGCATGGTTTGCCATATATTCGGAGAGTTGCTCATATCCACCGGTGAAAGTGATTGCTGCAGCGGCCCAAATAAGAGCTACAATACCTTCTGCAACCATAGCACCATAAAAAACAGGGCGAGCAAGTTTTTCATTCTTCAAACAACGTGCCATCATCGGCGACTGTGTAGCATGAAATCCTGATATCGCACCACAAGCGATGCTGACAAACATCATCGGGAAAATAGGGTGCGAATCGGGATTAGTATGGCGATTCCAAAGTCCATCGGTAAAGCCATCGGGAATTGTATAACCACCGAAGAAAAGAACATATAGTAAGCTTACCGCCATAAAGAGGAGTGCAAATCCAAAGATAGGATAGAACCTGCCAATAAGTTTATCAATTGGCAACAATGTAGCCATCATATAATAGATGAATATAATGGCAATCCAGAATATCGCATCCATCCATTCGGGAGTCATCCCTGCAAGAAGTTGCGCTGGAGTGATAACAAACACTGCCCCTACAAGAATCAAAAGCACAAGCGAAACTACTCGAAGAACTTGCTTGATAACCGGACCAAGTTCTCGTCCGACTAACTCGGGCAAGGAGTCGCCACCGCTACGAATCGACATCATGGCAGAGATGAAATCGTGAACAGCACCTCCGAAGATGGTGCCGACAACAATCCATATAAATGCCATCGGGCCGAACATAACTCCCATAATGGCACCGAAAATCGGTCCAAGTCCGGCAATATTCAAGAATTGAATCAAGAATACCTTCCACGTAGGCATTTCGACATAGTCGATGCCGTCGGCTTTAGTTTGAGCCGGCATCAGTCGTTTGGCATCTATTCCAAACACTCGTTCAACGAGCATACCATAGACGAAATATCCGCCTACAAGTACTGCCAAACTAACTAAAAGAGTTGTCATTCGCGAATTTCGGGTGTTTGGTTATTCGGAGTACCAAGACTTTCACGCATATTGGTGTCGGCTTCGATATTCTTCATTTTATAGTAATCCATAATGCCAAGATTGCCGTTAAGGAATGCTTGCGCCATAGCTTTCGGCAATTCACACTCTGCTTCAATAACTTTCGCACGAGCTTCTTGGGCAAGAGCTTTCATTTCTTGCTCACGCGCAATCGCCATTGCGCGACGTTCTTCCGCCTTCGCTTGTGCTATACTTTTATCGGCTTGAGCTTGATCGATTTGGAGAGTAGCGCCGATGTTTCGACCTATATCGATATCGGCTATATCAATCGAGAGAATTTCGAAAGCTGTGCCTGAATCAAGACCTTTGCTGAGAACGAGTTTAGAAATCGAGTCAGGGTTTTCAAGTACACTCTTATGACTGTCAGCCGAACCAATCGACGAGACAATACCCTCGCCTACACGAGCGAGGACAGTATCTTCACCGGCGCCACCAACTAGTTGACGAATATTTGCACGGACAGTTACACGAGCCTTGGCAATAAGTTGAATACCATCTTTTGCTACAGCTGTAACAGGAGGCGTATCAATCACTTTGGGATTGACACTCATCTGCACTGCTTGGAATACATCGCGACCGGCAAGGTCGATTGCAGTTGCCATCTTCAACCCAAGGTCGATATTTGCTTTAGACGCAGAAACAAGAGCATGAACAACACGTTCTACATTACCACCGGCAAGATAGTGTGCTTCAAGATCATCGCGACTTACATCGCTCAATCCTGCTTTGTGTGCTTCAATAAGCGCTCGCACAATAATACTTGCAGGCACTTGACGTATACGCATCAAGACAAGTTGAACGAGCGAAATACGCACGCCACTTACTTGGGCGGAAATCCATAAAAAGAATGGACAGTAGTAGAAAAATACTATAAGAAGAACTACTACCAAAACTACAATTAGAATTGCTGTAAATTCCATAGCGTATTATTTAAGGTGTTAATTTCTAGTTTCGAGACGGACAGCATCGTTTCGCTGCGAAGCAAATCGTGCACGAAGTCGAGCGGTCTCAGCTTCAGACTCCAAAATAGCACTTGCCACCGACTTATCTCCCTTTGAATAGCGAGAACGTAGATTCTCCTCATGAATTAGGTGTTTGCGGAGCCCCGATTCTGTTGCCAAAGCCTCGAGCATTGCTGCTTTGGCGCGTTCGTTCTTAAAGTCGGATAGACGATAATAGACCTTACCATTGCCCATATCCAATGCGAATGTAGGCGACTTAGAGAATTCGCCACTAATTTCGACATCTTCAGGAGGCAAACGATTACCCAACAATTCACGATAATCAACATCTGCTTTTTGGGTAAGTGAAATATTATCCAGACGAGCCAACGAAGCAAGATTAGGATCGCCGGGCTCAACATTCACTCGCATTTGCGATGGTATGAACACATATATTGTAACACGACCGGCATCTGCACTACGGTCTGTTGCCCACCATCCTAAACCAGAAGTTTCGTCTATTGCAAGGAGGTAGTCGTTATAAGGCGAATTATAAGGCATACCGACATTTTGAGGCTGATAGAACTCTTTACCACCATCGGCAGAATCAGTTCGGCGCGTCATAAATATGTCGTAACCACCAAGGGAATTTTCTCCATCAGATGCAAAGTAAAGGGTCATACCATCGGGCATCAAGAATGGATAGATTGCATCACCTCCTCCACAAAGACTTTCATCAAGTTGTATAGTATGATCAATCGTACCATCATCGAGAATATCGGCACTATATAATCGATAATTCCCGGTCGAATCAGCAGCAGCCCATAGCAATTCACTGCGATTTTCAGGCATATAAGCTACCGATAATTCTTGCTGACCTACACCCGCACCTAGACGACTAACGGCATCTGGCGGAAGGATACGACCGGCAGCAGAAGACAATCGATAATAACTAAAGAATGTAGCGCTATCAACCGACAATGAATCTATCACCTCAATTCGTTCCACTCGATCAAGCATATTGCTCATCATCATAGCACGAGCCGATAACTCATCGAAAACTGCCGGAGTTTCTTTATCTTTCTTTTCTAGCATCTCCGCCCATTCATCAAGATGAGCCGACGCAGATGCCGCATCATATCGGTCAAGCGCTATTTCAGTCAATATTTGAGAAGCCTGTGCAACTCCTCTACCCTCTGCCACAGTCAACGGTTTGATAGCTTCGTCAACACGACCGAGTGCATATAGTGATGCACCATAAAAGAAAGTAACATTACCATCTTTTGGTTGGCGTTTGATAGCTGTCTTCAATTTTTCGATTACAACCTCATATTCGCCATTATGATATAACTTTCGAGCTTCGTCAATCGGACCTGCCACCATCGTAAAAGCAGCAGCTCCGAGGACTATTGTCGATACTATTTTATGTAGTTTCATAGTTTTTTGATGAGACTACAAAAATACGATATTTTTTAGATATGCGCAACAATTGGCAAAAGACTTCGATTTTATACCTATCTTAAATCAATTCGATATTACTTTGGACCAATACCCACTTTCTGCTTGAAATATTTACCGAACGCTGATTGCGTCGAGAAGTTTAAACGCTTGAACAGTCATCGAAGTGTATCTAAGCATCATAAAAGCTCTTGACCTAATGTCAAGAATGGACACAATTTAAAGTCCTGGCCGATACTCCACTACCTCCCTTTTTTCTTTTACAATTGTGTTCGTTAAGTATTGTTCTTACAGACTCTTTTATTACTTCCCGTAATTCGGATTTTGTTAGTCTAATTATTCGCTTTGAATTATTATTTAATGTATTCTCTATATACTTATTTATAACTTCCGAGATAATCCGATTTAGTCTATAATGCGACTCCGTTGCTGGTGGTACTTTTAATCCAAATTGATGTTTTTTTGGTCAAGTTGAAATATATAAACATAATTCTTTTGTCTATATTCATTAGTCCTAACAATAAAAGTAACATCATATTACAATTCTTCTAGATGTATTGCTCCATTTGAGAAATGAAAATATCTATTTGCCATATCCCATGCTATTGAATTATTTGATATATAATCTTTTAAATTCTCAATATATTCGTACCATTGAGAAATACCGTCTACATTATTTTGATTGTATTTCTCAATATATTTCATTTTGTTTTGAATTGGGGTTGAAAAGAAAACAGGTAATTTAGGTAAATTTTTCTCTTCATATAAGGGTGTTATAGCCAATATATTCGTCTGTGAAGATGCGAGAACCTGGTTTAACAAACTTATTTATAATACCACAAAGGTGCTTGCCTTGTACATTGGTCGTTTTCTTTGCAACCACTTTGCCTTCTCGTTGCGCAGATAGCCGTGCGTGTTAGTGCTTCTCTTGTCCACCGATATAAGCTTCGTCGCACTCCACGACTTCAGATAGTTCTTTATCAACTTCTTGAGGAGAGGTAAGAGAAACAAGGCTATCAAACTTCTCAAAAGTGCTGCAATCTATCATATCCGTCCGTCTAAATATACGATAATGACCCGACAAACTGGAATAATATAGCAAAAATTAATAATTTCTAGAAAATGCTAGCACTCAAAAATGTGATAGCCTCGATACTTATTAGTAAATTAATACTGGGTCAACTGGTATATTATTGACTTCCGAACAACAGGTTCACACTGTTAAAATTCTGTTAAAACAAACCGGAATTATTGCGCAATCGAAAAAGTCAGATTACCTTTGCAGCGCAAAAGCGAAATGCTCTAAACAGTGCAAATGGCGATTTAGTGTAGTGGCCTAGCACGCCACCCTCTCACGGTGGAGACCTGGGTTCGATTCCCAGATTCGCTACTAAAGCAGACTCATCAGAGTCTGCTTTTTTTGTATTACACCATCATTACCCACATGGACAATTATTACTCACAGATATATACAACAACAGACAAGCGATTGCTTGTCTGTTGTCATGCGGAGAGGACGAGATTCGAACTCGTGGTAGGATTGCTCCTACGTCAGTTTAGCAAACTGGTGGTTTCAGCCACTCACCCACCTCTCCATTATGGTGTCTTTTTGCTTTTGCGTTGCAAAGGTAGTAACTTTTTTCGATTCCACCAAATTTTCAAACAACTATTTTTGCAATAAAATCGTTCTCGACTGATTATGAGACGCTTTGTAAATCGGCTCCAAGACACTTTTTAACGGCATTTCTGATTACCATTGCCTCAGGGGTAGCTTTACGAAGCACCGAAATAATACCACGGATGTAGCTATCTTTATTTTTATATCCACATAGTTGGGCTACATTGCAACTTGAAAGCATAGACTTCTGATTAAAAACTCGCAAAACGGCTTCATAATTGCCTTCGCGTACATACTCATGAAATTTACGACAAAAATCATTATATATTCGCTCTGCATTGATTTCTTCAACAAGCGACGTAAGATGATCTTCGAGAGTATCAATACTTGCACAACGAGCGTCAACTCGATACTCTACTATGCGTTTCACTCGATGACGAGTATGTAACAATGCTTGTTGCTTAAGGTCGCCTTTAAATAGTGCGAGAATTGTCTTACGAACCTTGACAAAAACTCGATTGGGATCTTTATCATTAATCGAAGCCATAGTGCGAACTATATCTTCTATCAATAGTAAGTTTTCAATCTCGGCTACATCAGGAACCATAATACGCTTGCGACGCAAATAAGCTACTTCGGTATCGTCACGACGATCGCGGTCGACTATGCCCATCGAATCCATTTTGTGAAACGATGCCAAATCATTGAATGTTCGAGTCGACTCTATAACCTTATTACAACTTCCAAGCGAGCGAACTGTATAATCGGGGAAAATAAGCGGATATAGCTTAGCATCGATAGAGTGCTGTGAGTCTCCCTCAATAAAGAGTACAGGCTTACGAGCACCAACGAGCGTCATATATATTTCAGGTGCAATTTCAGTCTGCGCCGGCATTATATCATAGTCCCACGAACCATGTTCAGGGTCGCAGTCGCGCACCCAAACAACCGGAGCTCCATTGCGAGATGATGCAAATTCGGGGTCATGCGTTGTATAGCAGAATGTACAATCGCTACGAAGTGCTTCAAGACGATTCCACAAAGATGCAACCAAAGAAGGATGCAAAAACACCTCCGGGGTATCAACGAATATCACCGCTCCCTTAGGTGCATACTGTATCGCACCGGCATAATATAATACAGCTCGTTCACCATCCGACAATCGAAGTGCCGAATAAGTATTCATATCTATACCACGGGTAAATAAGATTTTACCGCTATCAATTAGCATCTTATTTCCTGGGAAAACATCTTGCCACAAATTAATAACGCTATCGAGATGCGTCTTTCCCAATTCTGCGTCAACGCCACTCGCCCGCGCTAATTTATAGCCAATCAAATTTATCATCTCATCGTGCATCAATTGAGCAAGAAGAAGTTCGAGAATAGTAGGCATTGTATTACCCTTCTCAACTTGCGACACCACCATAGGCGAAAAATGACTACGCAATGAAGATGGCGACTCACCATTATCGCTTCGACGATTATATAACGCATCAAGGGCAGATAAAGTAAAGGCCTTTTCACCAAGGGAGCGTACAATCGAAGATGTAAAACGAGTCTTACCGGCACCGTTTGCACCAATTATGATAAAACTAGACGCATCGGTTAGGTCGATAAACTCCGACGGTTTACCATCGCGACGAGGAGGTAGATTAACTTTCATGGCATTCGAATTACATTGTGGTATAACGAAGCTACATTCTATATTGTTGCTCAAAATTAATCGTATTTTTTTTCTTATGCAAATAAAAAATCCGAGACTCTTCGTGTTTTCGATTATATATAAAAAAATCGCTCCATTGCTTATGCAATGGAGCGACTGTGCTTTGAAGTACTTGCGACTTACTTGCGGATACCGAGCTCTTTCTGAGCGATGATGGCACGGTAGCGGTTGATGTCTTTACGCATCAAGTAGTCGAGGAGACGACGACGCTTACCTACAAGCATTTTAAGTGCGCGTTCAGTTGTATGATCTTTGTGGTTTGACTTCAAGTGCTGAGTCAAGTGAGCAATACGAACCGAGAATAATGCAATCTGTGCTTCAGGCGAGCCAGTGTCAGTCTTACCCTTACCGTATTTCTCGAAGATCTGTACTTTTTCTTCAGAATTTAAGTGCATTCTTAGAAATTTTTTAGTGTGAATAATATATAAATTGGATGCTTTTCAGCATTTCGGACGCAAAGTTAGTGAAAATCAGCGATTCGGCAATATTCTTTAACTTTATTTAAGTTTAAGTCCGTTATACTCTTTGCTATAGCGAAGCATCTGGTCGACATAACCTTCTTCGTAAGAGATGTTGACGTCTGTGATATTACCTTCAGCGTCACGTACGGCTGTATATACGGGGTTAACAAATCCTCTATAGGGAGCAATGTCGAGTTTTGCGTAGCGTTCGAGTACTTCTTTGTGAAGTTTTTGATCTACTTTCACACCGTATTTTTCAACGAGAGCGCAAGCTGCATCATAGTCACCCGTTGATCGGATGCGCTGAATTTCAGCGAGTAGCTCGCCAAAGAGTCCGCGAAGCGCTTCGTAGTCGTTGATTTGAATGAATGTCTTACCGTCGCGATTGATAAGTTCGATTACATTGTTATCTTTACCATGCTCATAAGCCCATTCTGCAATAATTTTACGGTTGCGCATATGTGCTTCTTCAACGTCTTTGCCGGGTTCGATGCGCATAAGTTGAGTCATCATACCATTAAGGATGTATTTATAGTATTCTGACTTGTATGCCTCAGGATTATCGAGCAAACCGATTTCAACCATCTTGGGGTCGGCGAGGTAATAGAGCGCAAAGAGATCGGCACGAGCTTCTTCGATAGTCGAGCCGTGAGCCTTGAGTGCATCGGGGTCTACACCCGGGAGAAGACGGCCTGAGCCATGACCAAGACATTCGTGAAGGTCGGTGTGGAGGTTGTCGGTAATGAAGAGGTAATCATCAAGGAGCTTGCTTGTAGCTTCGTCGATAACGAATTCTTCATTGAAGCCATTGCCATGCGATGCAGCGTCATAGGCTTGGGTAATATTCTCGAGAGTTACGCTCTTCGAGCCGTGTGCTGCACGAATCCAGTTCGCATTGGGGAGGTTGATACCGATAGGGGTAGAAGGATATGAATCACCTGCGAGAATGGCTGCGGTGATAACCTTAGCCGAAACGCCTTTCACTTTGTCTTTTTTGAAAATACTATCGACGGGCGAATTATCTTCAAACCACTGAGCGTTCGAGCTGAGAATTTCAGTACGTTCGCTTGCAGGAATATTTTTGAAGTTAACGATTGATTCCCACGCACCGGTCATACCTAGAGGGTCGCCATAGCTTTCGATAAATCCATTGATAAAATCGACTTGTGATTGGGTGTCCTCAGCCCATTCAATCGAGTACTTATCAAATGTAGCAAGATCGCCAGTTGTATAGAACTCGATAAGCGATGCTATGATTTGCTTCTGAGCATCGTTTTCGGCATACACGCTTGCGCTGTCGAGATTGGCAACGATGTGCTCGATTGCGTCAGAGTAAAGTCCGCCGATACGATACTGCTCCTCTACAAGTTTGCCATTGACCTTACAAAGACGAGTGTTAAGGCCATAAGAGATTGGAGTGGCATCATTAGGCTTTTTGATTGATGCATAGTAGTCTTCAACTTCTTTCTGTGTAAGACCGGCTTCGTAGTAGTTATTTGCACTAGTAGCAATAAGATCGGCACCTTCAGCCTGATTAACGCGTTTAGCAGCTAATTCAGGGTTAAAGATAAGTTCTACAAGTTCGGCAGAATTAGCTGGCACAACTCCTTCGGGGAGGGCTGCGATACGAGCTTCTAGGAATTCGCGCGAGAATGTGGGCACGAATTTATCGGTGCTGTAATGGTGATGAATACCATTACCAAACCACACCTGCTTGATATAAACCTCAAAAGCCTTAAAATCGTCGCTTTCGCGGTCGCCGTCAAAATTTGTATAGACGCCTTCGAGAAGCTGACGAATAGCAAGGTTATTTATATTATTTTGATCCCAAAGGATGTCGCGACCCCAAAGTGCTGCTTCAGTTAGATAGTAAACTAGAATCTTTTGATTAAGCGACAAATTTTCGAAATCGGGTACTTTATAGTGAAGGACCTCAATGTCGGCGAAACGGTCGGCATGATAGTTGAAATCGTCGTCAAAGGTTGCACGCTGAGCAGTGCGAGAGCACGACGAAGCCATCAAAAGTGATGTCATTGCTGCTGCGATGATTGTTTTTTTCATTATATTAATTAGGTGAAATTATTCCACATACAGAACCAAGCCCTTGAGGTATTCACCTTCAGGATGGTAGATGTTTACAGGGTGATCTGCCGGTTGCGTAAGTTGGTGGAGAATACGCACACGACGACGCGACTGAGCTGCTGCCGAAAATACGGCAAGACGGAACTGGTCTTTATTTACAGCCTGCGAGCAAGAGAAGGTAAACAGAATACCTCCGGGGGCTATCTTCTCAAACGCTTTAGCGTTGAGGCGACGATAACCTTGGAGTGCATTGCGCAACGCACTACGATGCTTGGCGAAAGCTGGCGGGTCGAGAATTATAAGATCGTGCCGACCTTTTTCCATCGCATCGAGATACTTGAAGGCGTCTTCTGCGCGTGATGAGTGGCATGTACAAGCCTGGAAGTTGAGATCGACATTTGCATCTGTAAGAGTTATTGCTTTAGCCGATGAGTCGACCGATACAACTTCACGCGCACCTCCGGCGAGTGCATATACAGAGAAACCACCAGTATAGCAGAACATATTAAGCACCGAACGTCCGCGACTATATTTACCAACGAGCGAGCGGTTGTCGCGTTGATCGACAAAGAAGCCGGTTTTCTGACCTCGTAGCCAGTCGATTCGGAAAGTAAGACCGTTTTCGCGCGCTGTATCAGCAATGAAGCTACCAATAAGATAGCCATTCTCGGGATCGAGACGAGCTTTATAAGGGAGAGTTGTCTCCGATTTATAATATACACTCTTAACACCAAGACCTTCGATAGCAACAAGAGCTTCAGCAATAGCCTTACGGGCGAAGTGCATACCGGGAGAGTGAGCTTGAACAACTGCAGTTGCACCATAAACGTCTACAACGAGTCCTGGCAAGAAGTCGCCTTCGCCATGAACGAGGCGGTAAGCATCAGTATCTACATTAGGCAAGCCGAGAGCTTGGCGCATAGCGAATGCTTGCTCGAGGCGACGACGATAGAAAGCATCGTCAATAGTTTCGTTGGCATCGAAAGTGAGCATACGCACAGCAATGCTACCTATCTGAAAATGACCAATACCAACGATACGACCATCGTGAGCTGCAATGGCAACGAGGTCGCCCTCCTCTACTCCACTGCCATCTTGGGGCATAAAAGTAAGTGCACCCGAAAAGACCCAGGGGTGGAAACGGTCGAGCGATTCTTCTTTACCCTTATTTAGGGTGAGTACGGGCATACCCGTAGCGGTTCGTTGAAGTGTAGTTTTCATCATTTAATAAAGAAACGGTAGATGTCGTTTCCGTTGGCATAAACCAACAGGAGGAGTAATATAAAAAAGCCGCAAGTGTTGACTACTTCTAGGAAGCGATCACTTGGTTTGCGACGAGTAATCATCTCTACAAGAAGGAATAATGTATATCCGCCATCAAGAGCAGGAATGGGGATAATATTCATAAATGCAAGAATAACCGAAAGGAATGCGGAAATCTGCCAGAATGAGAACCAATTCCAACTTGCCGGGAAGAGATCGCCAAGTGTACCAAAGCCACCAAGACTCTGAGCTCCTTCTTTGGTGAATACTAATTTGAGCGAAGATACATAGCTTACCAATCGATCGACACCAATTTCCCAACCACGAGGGATCGACTCTATGAAGGTGTAATTAATGCGCTGACGATCGAAAATTTCGAGCGGAGAAAGCATCTGAATACCAATTTTACCGCCATCAGAGATTGCGACATTCACAACTTCTTCACCACCGGCGGCTCGAACGAGTCGCATCGGCACAGTCTCGCCTTTATGAGCTTGTAGCGCGGGCAAGAACTCAGTGATAGTAGGCACAGTGTCGTTACCAACGGTGAGTATACGATCACCGGCAGCAATACCTGCAGCTGCAGCAGGATCGCCATTCATGGCTTTAGCTACATATACGGGCACACGAGCACTCATAGGCACAAAGTCTTTGCCCTTGGTGGCAATCTGACGTACGAGTTGGTCTGACACAACCACTTCTGTAGTGTCGCCTTCACGAATCACTCCAATACGAGCACCGGGTTGAATCATATCCCATGCCAACGAATAATCGGTAGCGTCGAGAGGTTCGCCATCAAGACTAAAAAGAATATCGCCATTTTGAAATCCGGCAGCTTGAAACTCTTCACTAAAATCCATACCTTCGGTCATCGCTTGGAAAGGAACGACGTCATCGCCCCAATGGAAAGCTATACCTATATATATGATAACAGCTAGAAAGAAATTGAAAGTAACACCTGCAATCATTACGCATAGACGTTGCCAAGCCGGCTTACTACGAAATTCCCATGGTTGAGGTTCTGATTCGAGCTGAGAGGCATCTTTTGTTTCGTCAACCATACCAGCAATATCGCAATAGCCACCGAGAGGCAACCAACCTAGACCATAAATAGTATCACGCCATGAAGTCTTGCCATTTGCGAGCGGTTGACGCTCCTTACCAACTTTAAGAGTAATGAGCCCAGGTTTACCATTTCGTGCAAAAACATCGAGAGTCCCTTTCATCGGGTCATAACGAAGTATAGACGCTTGAGGATTGAAGAAAAGATAGAATCTGTTAACCTTCACACCGAAAATTCGAGCGAAGATATAGTGCCCGAATTCGTGCACCGTAACAAGAAGTACAAGAGCGAGGACGAGTTGGGCGGCTTTAATAGCTATTTCCATTGTTATTAGTTAATTATGCAATCAACACATTTCAGCTGCACGACGGCGAGCCTCGGCATTGACTGCTACATAGTCGTCATACTCGGGATGTGCAATAAATGTAGTAGACGAAAGTGTTTGTTCGATAATACGATAGATGTCAATAAATTTAATATTGCCTGCAAGAAACGAAGCCACGGCAATTTCATTAGCCGCATTCACAGCACAAGCAGCTGTACCACCCGTACGAAGACAATAATGTGCAAAGCCTAGACAGGGAAAACGTTCAACATCAGGCTTCTCAAATGTAAGGTTAGCGTAGTCTTCAAGACGCAAACGTCCTGAAACTCCGGCTAATCGAGTATGTTCGCCGAGTGCAAAGGCGATTGGCAAGTGCATATCAGGCACTCCGAGCTGAGCTTTAACTGCGCCATCTGTAAATTCCACCATCGAGTGAACTATCGACTGAGGATGAACTACAGCTTCAATACGATCGGGTGCAATGCCAAATAGATGATGAGCCTCGATGATTTCGAAAGCTTTATTAAGCATCGTAGCGGAGTCGATGGTAATCTTTGCGCCCATATTCCAGTTGGGGTGACGGAGTGCATCAGCAGCGGTAGCCATTGCTATTTTCTCCGGAGCCCAAGTGCGGAACGGCCCACCGGAAGCGGTAATAAGAAGGCGTTCAACACTAGTAGGATTCTCTCCCTGAAGGCATTGAGCAATAGCTGAATGTTCGGAGTCGACTGGAAATATTCGCGACTTAGACTCTTTAAGAAGGCGATTAACGAGGTCTCCGGCTACAACAAGCGTTTCCTTGTTTGCTAAAGCAATATCTTTGCCTGCTTTAATAGCTCGAACAGTGGGAGCAAGACCACTATAGCCAACCGTTGCGGTTAGCACCATATCGACATCATCGGCTTCAACACACTGCGCAAGAGCATCAGCTCCGGCAGCAGTAGCAATACCAAGCGGTTCGAGAGCTGAACGTAACTTTGGCAACAAATCTTCGTGAGCAATAATTGCAATACGTGGACGAAACTGCGATGCCAGCGCAATTAGGTCGTCGACACGACGTCCGGCAGCTAGAACCGTAGCACTATAACGCTCAGGATGAGCGGCAATTATATCGAGCGCTTGGCGACCGATTGAACCGGTAGCACCAAGCACTGCTATTCTTTTAGGAGTATTCACAGCTTATTGACTGATTAATTTAAAGCGCAAAAATACAAAATTTCAGTGAAAACACCGAGATAAATAGCATTAAGCATTCAAATTTTGAGTTAACGAAATAAAAATAACAAAATAAAAGCATGAATATTAGTGTAATCGAAAACTTTTTCGTATCTTTGCGGCTGTTTTTGGGCCCGCCCTCTAAACACAAAAAGACGGTGGGGCTGATTGTTAAAGAAATAGATATGATAAAGATCACATTTCCCGATAATAGTGTAAAGGAATTTGAAGCAGGAGTTACTCCACTTCAGATTGCACAATCCATATCTCCCCGCCTCGCTCGCGAGGTTCTCACCGCTTCGATCAACGATCAGGAGTGGGATCTCACTCGCCCCGTCGACACCGATGCAACTATCAAACTTTTCAAGTGGGAAGATGCTGAAGGCAAACATGCTTTCTGGCACAGTTCGGCTCACCTTCTTGCAGAAGCGCTCCAAGAACTCTATCCCGGTGTGAAATTCGGCATCGGTCCGGCTATCGAAAACGGTTTTTACTACGACATCGATCCGGGTAAAAACAAGCTCACATCTGACGATTTTGGCAAAATCGAAGCCAAGATGCTTGAACTTGCGAAACAAGACCAACAGATTGTTCGCGCCGATATCAGCAAAGCAGATGCTTTGAAACTGTTCGGAGAACGTAACGAAGAATATAAGTGTGAACTTATCTCCGAGCTTGAAGATGGCCACATCACCACATACACACAGGGTTCATTCACCGATCTCTGCCGTGGCCCGCACATCCCCTCCACCGCTCCTATCAAGGCCGCAAAAATCATGAGTCTTGCAGGTGCTTACTGGCGCGGTGACGAAAAGCGCAATCAGCTCGTACGTGTTTATGGCATTACTTTCCCCAAGAAAGCTATGCTTGACGAATACCTCGCGCTCCTCGAAGAAGCTAAAAAACGCGACCACCGTAAACTTGGTAAAGAAATGGAACTCTTTGCATTCTCTACTAAGGTAGGTGCAGGTCTTCCTCTTTGGCTTCCCAAAGGCGCTGCTCTCCGCGATCGTCTCGAACAATTCCTTCGCAAAATTCAGAAGAAATATGGTTACCAGCAGGTAATCACTCCACATATCGGTAACAAGCAGCTCTACGTTACTTCGGGCCACTATGCAAAATATGGCAAGGATTCATTCCAACCCATTCATACCCCCGAAGAAGGTGAGGAATACCTCCTCAAACCAATGAACTGCCCTCACCACTGCGAAATCTTCCGTGCACTTCCCCGCTCATATCGCGATCTTCCACTCCGACTTGCAGAATTCGGTACAGTATATCGCTACGAACAGAGTGGTGAACTCCACGGCTTGACCCGAGTTCGAGGCTTTACGCAGGATGACGCACACATCTATTGTGCTCCCGAGCAGATTAAAGACGAGTTCCTCAAAGTGATGGATATCATCCTTTACATCTTCAAAGCGTTGAAGTTTGAAAACTATGAGGCTCAGATCTCACTCCGCGACCCCAATAACAAAGAAAAATACATCGGCACCGACGAAAATTGGCACAAAGCCGAACAAGCTATCATCGAAGCATGTGCAGAGAAGGGTATCAACGCCCGCACAGAACTCGGCGAAGCAGCATTCTACGGTCCCAAACTCGACTTCATGGTGAAAGATGCAATCGGTCGTCGTTGGCAGCTTGGCACAATCCAGGTTGACTACAACTTACCCGAACGCTTCGAACTCGAATACACCGGTAGCGACAATGCCAAACATCGCCCCGTGATGATTCACCGTGCACCATTCGGTTCGATGGAACGTTTCGTAGCAGTATTGCTCGAACACACAGCCGGACGTTTCCCCCTCTGGCTCGCACCCGAACAAGCAGTAATCATCCCCGTCAGCGACAAATATCTCGATTACGCGAAGAAAGTAGCTGAAGAACTTGAAGCTGCAGACATTCGCCTCACAATCGATGACAGAAACGAAACACTCGGCCGCAAAATTCGCGATAATCAGCTCAAACGAGTACCCTATATGCTCGTTGTTGGCGAAAAAGAAGCAGAAAATGGTGAAGTTTCTGTAAGAAAAACCGGCGAAGGTGATCTCGGTTCGATGAAAATTAGTAACTTTGCACAATTATTGACTGAAGAGGTCAATAATATGATTAACCAATAAACCTAAATATTAATTTAACTGCTACACTAAGCACCCTGAATGGATAAAAAACCGCCCTATAACCCCGGAGCCCAGCGCCCCGCAAATACCGGTGGCCAGCGTCCGCAGCAGCAACAGCGCCGCGACCCACGCCAACAAAAACAAGCCCCCAACAACATCAATGAGCATATCCGCGCTCGTGAAGTGCGTCTGGTCGGCGATAACGTTACTCCCGGCATTTACCCCATTCAAGAGGCTCGTAGCATAGCCGATGAGCTCGAGCTTGACCTTGTGGAGATTTCTCCCAATGCCGAACCTCCTGTATGCAAGATACTCGACTATCAGAAGTATTTGTATCAGCAGAAGAAAAAAGCTAAAGAAATCAAAGCTAAGTCAACCAAGGTCGTTGTAAAAGAAATCCGATTCGGACCTCAGACCGACGACCACGACTACAACTTCAAGCTTAAGCACGCCATGGGCTTCCTCCAAGAAGGTGCCAAAGTAAAGGCATACGTATTCTTTAAAGGTCGCTCAATCCTCTTCAAAGAACAAGGCGAGGTTCTACTCCTCCGCTTCGCTAACGATCTTGAAGATTATGGCAAAGTTGAGCAAATGCCGCTCCTCGAAGGCAAACGCATGATCATCATGATCTCGCCCAAAAAGAAGTAATCAGCCACGTGTGGCTACCGATTATACAACTCGAATTAACAATTAACAAACAAAACAATGCCTAAGATTAAGACTAACTCCGGTGCCAAAAAGAGGTTCGCCCTTACCGGATCAGGAAAGATCAAAAGAAAACACGCGTTCAAGAGCCACATCTTGACCAAGAAGACCAAAAAACAAAAACGTAACCTCACCCACGCAGGTCTCGTAGCTCGCGTAGACGCAGCTAACGTTAAGGCTCTTCTCGGCATGAAGTAATTTGCCCGAAGAACACGTCGACAAGCTTAATTCGTGATTATATAATTTTTATTATTAACCGAGTGTACAGCCCAAAGAGCAGCAAACAAGCTGACGCTGTCATTCAAAATCATTAGAAACAATGCCTAGATCAGTCAACCACGTTGCATCGCGCGCACGCCGCAAAAAAATCCTCAAACTTACAAGAGGCTACTATGGCTGCCGCCGTAATGTATGGACAGTAGCTAAGAACACCTGGGAAAAAGGTCTTACCTACGCATACCGCGACCGTAAAGACAAAAAGAACACTTTCCGTGCCCTCTGGATTCAGCGTATCAACGCTGCAGCTCGTATGCACGACCTCAGCTACTCTAAGCTCATGGGTCTTATCCACAAAAGCGGCATCGAAATCAACCGCAAAGTCCTCGCTGACCTCGCCCTCAACAACCCCGCAGCTTTCGCAGCTGTAGTTGAAAAAGTGAAGAACGCATAACTTTAGCGCTTAAACTCACAAAAGCTCCCAATCATAGATTGTGGAGCTTTTTTTGTGCAATATATTAGGCAATAATACACCATATCATAAATCTATTTTTCCCTCACTGAGCTTTATTCTTTCTTCAATCGAGTATTCCAACAGTAAGTCGAATCGAACACTTTGATGGTTCGGATCAAGACTTACAGAATAGTCCACTTTATTATTGGCAAATTTATCTTAGAGGACGCATTCAATAATAGACTTAGTAAATATCTGTGAATTTTTAACTGCATTAGTAAAATCATGTTAATACATTGCATTTTATTGCTCAATAATTATGTTATACAACATAAAAGTTATACCTTTGCATCAGTTTTTCATGGTATTAGATTTAAGGTGAAAAGATTATTCGTCGAGACGACGAGTAATTTTTTTTTGTACCTACCTGGACGCTCTCAAAAAGTCAGTCTGCAAATATAGTTTTAAATATAATATAAATCTATTACTATTCGGTTTTTATCCTTTTTGGCGCATTAATAGGTCAAAAATTCTTAATCTCTCGCAATACATATATAAGTACGAGCATTTTTTGTTAAATTTGCAGTCAATTTTAGCAAAAGGTACAATTATATGAAGATAGGCAACGTAGATTTAGGCGAAAAACCGGTGATGCTTGCTCCGATGGAGGATGTAACGGATAGCTCATTCCGCCTTATATGTAAGGAGCAAGGAGCCGACATGACTTACACCGAATTTGTGTCTGCCGATGCCCTTATTAGAAATATTGCCGCGACTACACGCAAACTTCATATCGAACCTACCGAACGCCCGACCGCTATCCAAATTTATGGACGCGAAGTGGAGCCAATGGTCGAAGCTGCTAAAATAGTCGAAGAAGCCGGACCGGATATCCTCGACATTAACTTTGGTTGTCCAGTTAAGAAAGTTGCAGGCAAAGGAGCAGGAGCCGGAATGCTTCGCGACATTCCTAAAATGCTCGAGATTACTCGCGCAGTGGTTAACGCAGTAAAAATTCCTGTAACGGTTAAAACTCGTCTCGGATGGGACTGCAACTCCAAAATCATAGTAGACCTAGCCGAGCAACTTCAAGATTGCGGCATATCCGCATTGACAGTACATGGTCGCACTCGTTCACAGATGTACACAGGCGAGGCCGATTGGACTGAAATCAGTCGCATCAAAGACAATCCTCGTTTTAAGCTTCCACTTATTGGCAATGGCGATATCACCACACCCGAGAAACTTGTCGATGCTTTCAATCGTTATAATGTCGATGGCGTAATGGTTGGGCGAGCATCGATTGGAGCTCCATGGATATTCCGTGAAATGACAGGTCTGCTGCGCCAAGGTGCCATACCAGAAATTAGCATTTCCGATAAATTTGCACTTCTACGTCGCCAAATTCACGAAAGTGTAGCTCGTATCGACGAATACCGAGGCATCCTACATATTCGACGACACTTAGCAGCCTCACCGCTTTTCAAAAGCATCCCAAGTTTTCGACAAACCCGTATTGCAATGCTACAGGCTTCAACACTCGACGACCTTGAAGCAATCCTCGCACATATCGAACACGACATCTTGCCCGCTATGCAAGACTAAAACATATAATTTACAATCTGATGAAGAGATTCATACTATTCCTAATTACTACAGTTCTCACAACAGTGGCTAGTTTTGCCCAGCTGTCAGACTACAAGATCAACGTTGGCAACTTCAGTGAGCTGACCGTTGTCGATGGCGTGAACGTAGATTACTACTGCCAACCCGACTCAGCCGGTTTGATCGTATTTTCTTGCGAACCTAATCTTGCATCTTGCATTACTTTTAACAACAAAGGCGGACGCCTTACCATCCAATCAGATGCCGACGAAGAACCTATCAAAGGCCTTCCTCGTGTACGCGTATATTCTGCAGAACTCACAAAACTCGAAAATAGTGGCGACTCACTCGTTCGCATATACGCCAACAAAGAAAATTGCATTAAGAATTTCAAAGCGCGCCAAATTGGTAACGGCAGCATTGAAGTATATAATATTAACGCAACCTCGTCGTACTTCGGCATCACCGCCGGCAAAGGCAGCTTACATGTAGAAGGTATCACTGAAAAAGCAACCTTAAGCAACGTGAGCACCGGACCTATCGATGCATCAGGCCTCAACGCTACTCAAGTTAAGTGCCTAGTATTCGGCACAGGTGATATTGACTGCAAACCCACCGAACAACTTCGAGTATTCGGTGCCGGATCCGGAAAAGTATATTATCACAATAAACCCGAGAAGATTGCCAACCGCAGTATCGGCGTAAAAGCATATATCAACGGCGAAGGTCCTCGTGCGACTAAAACTACGAAATAACAGGATATCCAAGCAACAATAATACGCTAATCTATTTCACCTAAATACCTATCCTGAAAGACCTCAAGACCAAAACTGCAGATTCCCTAAAGTGGAACCTTATCGACCGCATAGGCACGCAAGTGCTCTATGCGGTAACTGGTTTTGTGCTCGCAGCAGTGCTACCTCGAGTCGATTTTGGCATCGTTGGTGCCGCATTGGTCTTTCAGGCATTTGCATCGTTGCTAGTTGATAGTGGTTTCTCATATGCCTTAATCCAACGCAAGAATCCCACACATCTCGACTATTCAACCGTTCTTTGGTTCAATATAGCCCTTGCTGTAATTCTTTACGGATTGTTATATGTGAGCGCGCCATGGATAGCTGATATTTTCCAGGGCGACCAACGACTCATACCAATTTCGCGAGTACTTTTCTTAGCCATAATCCTCAATGCATCAGCAATCGTGCAGACCAATCGTCTGATGAAACGCATGGATGTGCGTATGGTGGCAGTCTCGAATTCTATCGGACTTACACTAGGCGGTATCGTTGGCATCACCCTCGCACTAACAGGATTCGGAGCGTGGGCGATTGTATGGCAAACTTTAACCACGGCGGCAGTCAAATCACTGATACTTTGGATAACGAGTCATTGGCGACCGCTTTTTCAATTCTCATGGACATCGCTTAAATCATACTTCGGCATCGGATCGAAGATGATGTTTACCTCCTTCCTAAACACTCTCTTCCTTAACATCTACTCAATTTTAATCGGGCACTTCGTTAGCCTCGGTGTATTAGCCGACTATACTCAAGCAGATAAATGGAGTAAAATGGGAATAACATCTATCTCACAGATGCTTACCTCATCGTTTTTACCTGCGCTATCTGCAATGCAAGACTCTGCCAAGCGATTTGCGGCGATGGTATCAAAGATGAATCGCTTTACATCCTACATCGCATTCCCATTTCTTGGTGGCTTAATGCTTATGGCAACACCCATATTCCACGCCCTCTTCGGCACCAAGTGGGACCAAGCAATAATCATCTTCCAGCTACTTCTCTTTCGTGGCTTATTCGTAGTATTTACATCTTTGTATAACAACTATATCCTAGCCCTCGGGCATGGTGGTTCGATAGTACGATTGGAAATCATCCGCGATAGCGTTGCTGCAATAGCACTTGCCATTACATTCCCATTTATGACCTTAGCCACTCCAGAATCTCCCGTCTACGGCATTGAAATAATGCTTTGGGGACAAATTGCCGTTGCCGTCATCACTTGGATTGTAACACTCATCGCGACAGCCCGTCGTACAGACATACCTCTGATTCGATTTATCGTTGATATGCTCCCATACCTAACACAGACTATCGTCATTGTGCCTATAATGTACATTGCATCCCAAGCGTTTGAGTCACCATGGTTCCAACTCGGAGCCGAAGCCATTGTCGGCATCAGCCTCTATATAATTGGCAACACCCTCTTTGGTTCGAAGATACAAAAAGACGTGTTTGCATACATCAGAGGGCGAAAACTCGCGTAACTCACACTTTTACCAACCGTAGTCGATTCATCAAATTTCAATAAACAGCTTGGCAATTATGTGAACTTTGTATAAAACTCTTGCACTTTCGGCTTTTTTTATAGGCCTTCAGTTTGAATTTTTAAAATATTTAGTAACTTTGCAAGACAAAGTGCACCTGTGAGTCACTATACGACCTTGAAATCAACAATATCAAAATAACCTAAAACTATTTTAAAACACAAATGGCAACATCTGCAAAGGCGCAAAGAGGCAATATCGTAGCTATTGTGGCTATGTTCTTCCTCTTCGCAATGATTTCGTTCGTTACCAACTTGGCTGCCCCTCTCGGCAACATTTGGCAAAATAATTACTCATGGTCGGGCATGCTCGGCAACATGATGAACTTCTTGGCATACCTCTTTATGGGTATTCCTGCCGGCAACCTTCTCGTACGTATCGGCTACAAGAAAACCGCACTCTACGCAATGATCGTTGGTATCATCGGTCTTGTTTTCCAGTGGCTTTCAGGCATCGTTGGTGCTGAAACCGGCGTATTTACTTATGACGGTCAGGTTGTAACTCTCAACTTCATCATCTACCTTCTCGGTGCATTCATCTGCGGTTTCTGCGTATGTATGCTCAACACCGTTGTTAACCCCATGCTCAACCTCCTCGGTGGTGGCGGTAACACCGGCAACCAGCTCGTGCAGACCGGCGGTACATTCAACTCACTCTCTGGTACACTTACTCCCCTCTTCGTAGGTATGCTTATCGGTCAGGTAAGCGACAAGACCTCAATGGGCGACGTTGCTCCCCTCCTCTTCATCGCTATGGGCGTATTCGCAGTTGCATTCGTTATCATCACAGCTGTTAGCATCCCCGAACCCAACCTTCAGAAAAACGCTCAGAAAGTTAAATATCAGCACAGCCCTTGGAACTTCCGTCACACCGTACTCGGTGTTATTGGTATCTTCTTCTATGTAGGTATCGAAATCGGTATCCCCGGTGTGCTCAACTTCTACCTCAGCGATAGCACAGCGTCGGGCATTATGGAAAATGCAGCAGCAGTTGCAGGTGGTATCGTAGCTATCTACTGGCTCCTCATGCTTGTTGGTCGTCTCGTATCAAGCCTTATTTCAGGTAAAGTATCGAGCCGCGCACAGCTCATCGTTGTATCAGCAACAGCAATCCTCTTCATCGTTATTGCAATCTTCCTTCCCGGCGACATCCGCGTATCGATGCCTTCTTACAGCGCAGCTAACGGCTTCTCAATGGCACTTGTTCCTGCTAAGGCACTCTTCCTCGTACTCTGTGGTCTTTGCACATCAGTAATGTGGGGCGGCATCTTCAACCTTGCTGTTGAAGGCCTTGGCAAATACACCGCTCAGGCTTCGGGTATCTTCATGATGATGGTAGTAGGTGGTGGCGTTATGCCCCTTATCCAAAATGCTATCGCACAGAGCGCTGGCTATATGACTTCTTACTGGCTAGTTATTGCAATGCTCGCTTACCTCTTCTACTATGGTGTAATCGGTTGCAAGAACGTAAACAAAGACATCCCCGTTAACGACTAATATCCGTTAGCTTAATACTTATAAAAAGTGCGGGCAACACCGCACTTTTTTCATACCCTAAGCTATGGCAAAAATCGTATTTGCATTCGATTCGTTTAAAGGCTCGCTCACATCGGCAGAAGCTAACTCGATAGCCTCTTCAGTGGCTCATAAATTGATGCCAGGAAGTACTTTAAAAGAGGTTGAAGTTGCCGACGGAGGAGAAGGGACTGCTGCCGTATTCGTTAGTGCACTAAAATATCAGTGGATACCAACAGTATCAGTCGATCCACTCGGCAATTGCCATAAAGGTCGATACGCGATGGCTTCAGACGCATCTTGTGCAGTAATCGATTGCGCAGATTCGACCGGACTCCCCCTCGTACCACCATCAGAGCGTAATCCACTACACACATCATCGTTTGGCACAGGAATGCAGATAGCCGACGCTCTCAACCGTGGCTGCCGACATATCGTATTGGCAGTTGGCGGTACGGCTTCGGTCGACTATGGCACAGGGATCCTCCAAGCTTTGGGTTATCGCTTCTTTGATACCAATAAAGTACTTCTTAGTTCCGGTGGCAAAATTGTAGGTAGAGTTGCACATATCGACGATTCGATGAGGCATCCTGCCCTCAGCGACACTCGTTTCACCATTCTTCATGATGTAAATAATCCACTCTACGGAGTCGACGGAGCCGCTCACCGATACGGACCACAGAAAGGAGCCGATACTGAGATGGTAACACTCCTCGACAAGGGTGCCAAATCGTTTTGCCGCATTGCTGCAGATGCAGGCTTTATAACCTCTCCGACAATTGCCGGAGCTGGAGCCGGAGGAGGAATCGGTTGGGCTATGGCAACTTTTTTAGGCGCAACAATGGAGCCTGGATCCAAAGCCGTACTTGAAATGACGAACTTCGATGCCACAATAGCCGATGCCGACCTCATTATCACAGGTGAAGGACGAATGGACTCTACCACTATTTGTGGCAAAACTCCAATGGCAGTACTTCATGCAGCAGCAAAACACCGGATTCCCGTCATAGGACTCGGCGGACAAATTGATGACTATGAAACTCTCATCGAAGCCGGATTCCGTGCCGTACTTCCGATATCGCCCTGTCCTCTATCAACAGAAGAAGCTCAAAAGCCCGAAACAGCAGCGATTAATCTCAGTCGCACTATCGATGCAGTGCTAAGACTCGTATTTTCCATTAAATAACATAACCATAAATCCAACATGAAATTCTCAAACATTCTCGTTGCCGGAGCCCTTTTGGGCATATCGGCGACAGCCGTAGCAGAGAAAGCTACAGTTACCCCCAGATGGACTGACATCGACTCTTCACAAGTAATTCCGGCAGATATATATGGCCAATTTGCAGAACATCTTGGCACTTGTATCTACGGAGGTATTTGGGTGGGCGAAGATTCTCCTATTCCCAATACCAACGGTTATCGAAATGACGTACTCAACGCACTTCGCGACCTCAAAGTACCCGTAATCCGTTGGCCCGGAGGCTGCTTTGCCGACGAATACCACTGGGAAGACGGTATCGGGCCACGCGAATCTCGTCCTCGGATGGTTAATAGCAACTGGGGCGGCACTGTGGAAGATAATAGCTTCGGTACACACGAATTCTTTAATCTCTGCGAACTCATTGGCTGCGAACCGTATTTGAGCGGAAATGTTGGTAGCGGCACCGTCGCAGAACTGGCTAAATGGGTCGAATATATCACTGCAGAAGACGGTCCGATGGCCGAACAACGTCGCAAAAACGGACGCGAAAAGCCATGGAAATTGAAGTATCTCGGCGTTGGCAACGAAAGCTGGGGTTGCGGAGGTAATTTCACCCCAGAAGCATACGCTAACGAATATCGCCGTTATCAGACCTACTGCCGCGATTTCAATGGCAATCATCTATATAAAATAGCATCGGGAGCAAGCGATTACGACTATAATTGGACCGACGTACTTATGAAACGTGCTCGCGGACATATGAAAGGTCTTTCGCTTCACTATTACACAGTAAAAACTTGGTCGGGCAGTAAAGGCTCTGCAACTAATTTTACCAACGACGATTACTACTGGACACTTGGCAAATGTCTCGAAATAGACAAAGTAATAGCACGCCACGATTCTATCATGACCTCGTACGACCCCGACAGACGCGTAGCTCTCCTCGTCGACGAATGGGGTACATGGTGGGATGAAGAACCTGGCACTATCGCCGGCCACCTCTATCAACAAAACACGATGCGCGATGCCATGGTAGCCGCGCTGAGCCTCAACGTATTCCACAATCATATCGACCGCGTAAAGATGGCTAACATAGCCCAACTTGCCAATGTACTTCAATCAATGGTACTCACACGCGACGACAAGATGGTGCTCACGCCCACCTACCATGTATTTCACCTCTACACCGCGCACCAAAATGCCACATACATTCCACTCGACATCAATACACGACACCGCTCAGTAGGCGATAACCGCTCAGTACCTGTTGTTAGCGCCACCGCATCCACGAAAGACGGTATTACAACTATTACTCTCACCAACACCGACCTCACAGAAGTCGCCGACATCTCAATCCCCCTCGGCAACCTCAAAGTATCGAAGGTCTCTGGTGAAATACTTACAGCAACGAGCGTCGACAGTCATAACAACTTCGACCATCCCAACGATGTAAACATCGCGCCTTTTTCCAATGCTAAAATCAAAAAAGGTACGATTACCACTACTCTCCCGCCTCTTTCAATAGTTACTTTGACTGTTAAATAATTTTCGGCGAGGTTGTACATTTTGATACAGCCTCGCTTTTTGTTAGGCTCTTGCTCTATTTGGAAATATTTATTATTTTTGCATTAGTATCGCTGCGGTGGCGATAGTCGATTTTGAACACTTTATATATGCAAGCACTCACGTATATCAATCACGGCGAATTTAAACTAGTCGACAAAGCAAAACCGAAAGTCATTGATTCTAAAGATGCTATCGTTAAGGTTACCCTTTCGAGCATTTGTACCTCCGACCTTCATATTAAGCACGGATCGGTACCAATGGCACAACAAGGCATAACAGTCGGCCACGAGATGGTTGGTATAGTAGAATCGGTTGGCTCCGATGTTAAACATGTAAAGCCTGGCGACCGCGTAGCGGTGAATGTTGAGACATTCTGTGGAGAATGTTTCTTTTGCAAACGAGGATATGTAAACAACTGCTCTGATGGCGGATGGATGCTCGGCTGCCGCATTGATGGAGGTCAGACCGATTATGTACGAGTTCCTTTTGCCGACAATGGTTTGACGCCTATCCCTGCAAATGTTACAGACGAACAAGCACTTTTCGTTGGTGATATTCTTGCCACCGGATTTTGGGCCGCTAAAATTTCAGAAATTACTTCCGATGACACCGTTTTGATAATAGGAGCCGGACCTACCGGTTTGTGTACACTCCAATGTGTAATGCTACACAACCCTCAAAATATCGTAGTATGTGAAATCGACAACGAACGTAGAGATTTTGTCAATCGTCATTATCCATCAGTACACCTAACCACTCCCGACAATTGCCGTACAACTTTAGATAACCTTACCGATGGCCGTGGTGCCGATCGAGTTCTCGAAGTAGCTGGAAGCGACTCTACTTTCGAACTTGCATGGCGCTGCGCTCGTGCCAATGCCATCGTTACCATTGTTGCTTTGTATGACAAGAGTCAAGTAATTCCTTTGCCCGATATGTATGGCAAAAATTTGACATTCAAAACAGGTGGCGTCGATGGATGCGATTGCAAAGAAATACTCAGGCTAATTAGCGAAGGACGACTTGACACAACTCCTTTAATCACCCACCGCTATCCGTTAAGCCAAATTGAAGAAGCTTACGACCTTTTCGAGCACCGCCGCGACAAAGTTATCAAGACCGCTATCTATCCCGGTTGAACACCAACAATCTCAAACATATAACGCCTCTTAGCTGCTTTTGAGAAGCACTAAGGGGCGTTAGAATTTCCTACAAGACTTAAAATATGATTCTACCGACATCTACGAGAACTACAACCAAACATTCATTTATTCAATTTATGGAAGCAGTTATATATCAATTAAACTCCCTTGGCAAAGAACGAACTGCAGAAACATACAAGACCACCTTGGCTAACTTTCGCCGATTTCTTGCAGCTAAAACTAAGAAACGACTTTCAGATACCGATATCTCCCTAATGGGAATCACCTCCGACTTAATGCTTGCTTACGAAGCACATCTAAAAGCCAACGGAATCTGCTCAAATACATCTTCTTTCTATATCCGCATTATTCGAGCAACCTATAACCGAGCTATTGAAAACGGATTAATCGAAAATAGCAATCCATTCAGACACGTTTATACAGGTGTCGATAAGACTTCGAAACGAGCTTTGGCTCTCAAAGATGTCCAACGTCTCAAACAACTCAAAATATCCGATAATGAGCAAGAAGCACTTGCGCGCGACCTTTTTCTTTTCTCGTTGTACACTCGAGGAATGTCGTTTGTCGATATGGCGTTTCTGCAAAAAAATAACCTTAAAGGCAATATACTCACCTATCGCCGTCGCAAAACCGGACAAATGCTCAACATCAAATGGGAACCATGTATGCAATCGATTGTAGCTCGACACACTCAAGAAAATTCTCAATTTTTACTGCCAATCCTCTCTTTGGCAGATAAACGCTCGCTGCGAGTACAATACCTCAATATGTCGCACCGTACTAATCGCTATCTAAAAAAAATCGGAGCTAGCCTCAACTTGCCGATTCCTCTCACCATGTATGTAGCCCGGCATTCTTGGGCAAATATCGCCCGAATGAAAAACATACCTTTAGCGATTATCAGCGAAGGGTTGGGGCACGACTCCGAGTCAACGACGCGCATCTACTTAGCATCACTCGACACTGCTATTATCGATCGTGCGAACGCGTCTATTCTTAGAAGTTTTAATTCACTACATTAATGGGATTTCCTGACACATATGCTTTAACATTCGAAAGTGCTATGGCAAATAGACGCTGACGTGCTTCAGTCGATGCCCATGCGATATGAGGAGTGATGTAGCAATTCCGAGCACTGAGAAGGGGACAATCGGCTGCCGGTGGTTCTGACGATAGCACATCAAGTCCGGCTGCTGCTATTTTACCACTGTTTAATGCCTCTGCAAGAGCTTCTTCATCAACTAACGGTCCTCTAGCCGTATTGATAAGTATCGCAGACGATTTCATTAGTGAAAGACGATGAGCGTCAACCATACCTTTGGTATCTGCCGCAAGCGGACAGTGAAGCGATACGATATCCGAAACTGCGAAAATTTCATCTAAATCCATCTTTTCGAAGTGTGATGGAAGTATATCAGCCGATTTTGAGGTATAGAGAGCTACTTTCATTCCGAAAGCATCTGCAATGGCAGCAACAGCCTGACCAATAGCACCATAACCGACAATACCGATAGTTTTACCGGCGAGTTCCGTCCATTCGGCAATACGGAACGTAAAGTCGGGCGATGAAGCCCATGCACCATCGGTAACGCGGTGTGCATAGTCCTCTACTCTATTATTCAATGCCAAAATAAGCGCAAATACTTGCTGAGCAACTGAGCGAGTACTATACGCCGGAATGTTGCAGACGGTAACACCGGCTTGACGTGCAGCCACAGTATCAACGATATTATAACCTGTTGCTAGCACACAGATACATTTAAGTTCCGGAAGCGCGTTGATAGTTTCGGCATCAAAAGGCACTTTATTGGTAAGCACAACATCTGCTCCTGCGGCACGACTCACAATTTGATCGCGCGATGTGCGGTCGTAGATTTCGAAATCAGCTATATCGGCAAACTGCGCCCATACAGAGTCTGTTATAGGATAAAGCGTATGACCGTCAAGACAAACAATCTTCATAGAATTATCATTAAACAAAGCAAGCCCGCCCAAAAATCGGGTGCGGACTTGCCTTAATGTGTATTAGTCGACTTATTATTTAATAAGGTACTGCGACGAAATTGACTCGTTAGAGTGTACGCGATGGATAGTATCGGCAAAGAGACGTGCAACAGAGATGATAGTACACTTCTTCGAATCTTTGGTATAAGGAATCGAGTTGGTGAAAATCATTTCACAAAGCGAGCATTCATTTACACGATCGGTAGCTGGGTCGCTCATAATAGCATGAGAGCAAAGAGCGCGAACCGACTTAGCACCGTTAGCCATCATAAGGTCTGCTGCCTTGGTGATAGTACCTGCAGTATCAACCATGTCGTCTACGAGGATAACGTTCTTATCTTGAACATCACCGATAACAGTCATGTTTGCTACTACGTTTGCTTTAGCACGCTGCTTGTGGCAAAGTACCAAAGGTACATCGAGATACTTAGCATAGTTGTTAGCACGCTTAGCACCGCCTACGTCGGGAGTAGCAATAACCATATCGGGGAGGTTGAGGCTCTGGATATAGGGGATGAATACCGATGAAGCGTAGAGGTGATCTACGGGGACATTGAAGAATCCCTGGATTTGGTCGGCATGGAGGTCCATGGTGATTACGCGATCGACACCTGCTGCAGTAAGCATATCAGATACGAGTTTTGCAGCGATAGAAACACGGGGTTTGTCTTTGCGGTCCTGACGAGCCCAGCCGAAATAAGGGATAACAGCAATAACTGATTTAGCCGAAGCACGCTTAGCAGCGTCAATCATAAGAAGAAGCTCCATAAGGTTGTCGCAGTTGGGGAAGGTGCTCTGTACGAGATATACCTCACAGCCACGCACTGATTCTTCGAAGCATACTTCGAATTCGCCGTCAGCGAAGTGTTCGATTTTCATTGAGCCGAGCTCAACACCGAGTTCTTTGCAAATTTCCTCGGCCATGTAGCGCGACTTAGTGCCTGAGAAAATTTTGAAAGGGGGAAGTGATGAATCCATTGGGATGTTTTACTTTATGAGTAATGTGGATGGTTTACTTATCTGTTTTCGACTTACGAGGCTTTGCTGTTGCTTTTGCCTTTTGGGTCGTTGTTTTCTTCGTTGTGGCCTTTTTAACCTTCTTCAACTTCTGTTCTTCAATACGACGGCGCGAAAGTTTCCATATAACGGCTCCGTGGGCATCTACAACAGTTGTAAAAGGTAATGCAGATGAGAAAATCTTCTGCTCTACGCTACCCGAAAGCAATTCTTCAGCTTTAGGGTCTATGCCCTCGGTAAGGCCAAGTACATCGAAAGCATGACGAGGGAGATTGAGTGAAATTGAAGCCTCGTTGCAGTCAAAGTTGACTATTACGAGCAATGTATCATCGCCGTGCGATCGAATGAACGCATACTGACGATGTGGATTAATCCCGGAGTTCTCGTAGTTGACATACATTAGGTCGAAAAACGAGCCTTCGGAAACTGCCGGTTCAAGATTCGCCATGCGCAGTACCTTGCGATATGTATCGCGAAGATGCTGCTCTGACTCTGTGAGCACACCTTTACAGTCGCCTCCGTTGAGCCAACGACGTACAGTAGCCACACTCCAATAATCGAAAATTGTCGTACGACCATCGTAGCCGCTGAATCCTTCGGCATCAGTACCGGGCTCGCCGAGTTCTTGGCCAAAGTATATCATCATCGGACCTGTCGAAAGCATTGTGCTTACGACTAAAGAAGGCAATACTCTATTAGCGTCTCCGGCAAAGAATGGCGAAGAGAAACGCTGCTCGTCGTGATTCTCCAAGAAGTTAAGCATACGAGAGCCTATACCATCAACAGTCTGCCAGCAACCGGTAAGGCGTGCAGCTGAGTGGTTTTGAGTCTCGATGTCGCGGAGTGTGTCGTAGAGATTAACTTTATCGTAGAGATAGTCGAAACCGCCATAGTCGATAAACGGACGATAGAGGTTTACATCGTATATCTCAGCTATAAATGTAACAGTCGGATATAATTGCTTCACCTGAGGCACTGCCCAATGCCAAAAGTCGAGAGGCACCATAAAGGCCATATCGCAGCGGAATGCGTCGACACCCTTTGAGGCCCAATATTTAAGAATACTGAGCATCTTGTGCCATGTATCAGGGATTGGATAGAAGTGCTGCGAGCCATTGCCGTAATCTACACCATAGTTTAGTTTTACGGTCTCGTACCAATCGTTCTGCCCGGGATAGGCATTAAAGCAATCGTTGCCAGACGCTTTTGCCGGATACTCCGAATATGCACCGGCGCCATGACCCAAGTCGATATGTGGCGCAAAGTGCTGATTGGTGATATAATAGAAATTGTTACTCGGTGAGAAGAACATCGACTTATTATCGTGTGCTCCAAAATCTTCTACGCCTTCAGGGGCTACATCGGAGTGGTACTCACGAGCTACGTGATTTGGCACGAAATCGATAATTACCTTCATTCCCGCTGCATGAGTGCGCTTAACGAGAGCCTCAAACTCTTTCATACGATTAGGCACATCAACGGCCACATCGGGGTCTATATCGTAGTAATCACAAATAGCATACGGGCTGCCTGCTTGACCTTTAATGACGTGCGGATTATGACGCGCAATACCATACTTTGTATAGTCGGCATTGTGCGCATGCTCAATTACTCCGGTGTACCAAACGTGAGTAACACCGAGATCGCGAATTGAGTTGAGAATAGTATCGTTGATATCATTCAGTTTGCCGGAACCATTCTGCTCAATAGAGCCGCCAACAACGAGTGTTTCGCAATAATTTGTGAACAGACGCGGAATAAGCTGGTATATAACAGGCTTGGTTTGTGACATATCAACGAGGTAATTGAGCGTTATTTAGATCATCGGCAACTTTCCACATATTAGCGTCAATAAGAGCGTTTCGAGTGTTAAAGTAGCCGGCGAGGAATAATTCTTTAATATTTTTGAGGCTGAAAACAGCGTTATTGACAATCTCGGGAGTCGATACCGACACATCACAAATCGCCATATCGGCAACCTGATTGGCTTTTGCCATCAAGTTATACGTGCGCATAGCTACCGAGATTATTGAATTATAGTCCTCTGCCGGTTTGAGCGGACTAACATTTACACCTATCAAGGTTTCACATTTATCTCGGAGCACCCATGCGGGATGATTGCGAAGCACGCCTCCATCTACGTAGTGAACTCCATTGATAACAACCGGGCGAAATACAATCGGAATTGAGCACGATGCAATCATTCGCGGACCAATAGCTCCACTATCGAAGGCTACCGGGCAAGCATGATCGAGATCGGTGGCGCAAATATATGTAGGTATCGGTAGATCTTCGATATTACGATACTTACCAATGCGGCGCATAATAAAGTTCTTAAACTTCTCGATATCAAACAATCCGCCACCACCAAAACTAACATTTGCAAAATCACGGAAACCGGTAGTCGCAAACATCTCAGCAATTTGAATCGGACGAATTCCGGCTGAATAAAGCACAGCGACAACCGAACCGGCACTTACTCCGGCCACCACTTCGGGCGTATATCCGGCGTGCTCGATAGCCAACAACGCACCTGCGTGAGCGATACCTCTGGCACCACCCCCACTTAACGCTACTCCAAGACGATACTTTTTAGCGTCGGAAGCCGTATTGGGCAAAGCAGTTGTTTGTGATATAGGTTTTAATTCCATTTAAGCGCGCGTGCTTTTCTTCTGCAAAGGTAGCGAGAAAAAATAGATTGTTCAATTTTTTTAGTAAGGAATTTCTCTTTTTTGAGCAAGTTTGTTGTTTATACTCTCGATTTGCATTAACTTTGCCTTAACGAAACTCCCGTACAATGAACAAACAGCCTATCAAGCACACGTTAGGAATCCGACACCTTGTTGAATCTACCAAGGCGTTGTGTGCTTATGTCTGCACGGGAATCTGGAGCGACACACGTCGTTTGTGGTGGCTCAACGGCCTGCGTACCATCAATCTCTCGATTAAATCCTTTCTCAACCGCGACATCCAGACTCAAGCATGCGCCATGACTTACCGCACAATGCTTGCCATCGTACCGGCTCTAGCTCTTCTTCTAGCCATTGGCCGCGGTTTTGGTATGCAATCAGTACTAAAAGAAGAGTTATACAAGCTTTTCCCGGCTCAAGCGACGGCTATTAAATACGCCATGAACTTCGTAGATATGTACCTTGAGCAAGCATCCGGTGGCATTTTCTTAGGAGTTGGAATTGTGTTCCTCATTTATACATTGATATCCCTTCTCGGTAATGTCGAAGATACATTCAACTTCATTTGGGGACAGAAAGCCGGACGTAGCATTTGGCGCAAAATCAGCGACTACACTGCCATGATGCTGATATTGCCGGTTTTGATGCTCTGTTCGAGCGGTATTTCGATATTGCTTAGCTCGACGCTAAACACAATTTTCAAATTCGAATTCATGACGCCCTTAATAAGCATCATGCTCGAATCAGCGAAGGTATTAATGACATTTCTCTTCTTTACAGCTGTATATATCTTAATACCTAACACTAAAGTAAAATTCACCAACGCATTCGTCTCCGGCATAATAGCCGGCACTGGCTTCTTGATACTCCAATGGCTTTTTATTTCCGGTACTGTATACGTAACGAAATATAACGCTATCTATGGTTCGTTTGCATTCTTGCCACTAATGTTGCTTTGGTTACAATTGGTATGGGTAATATGCCTCGCAGGTGCTGTGATATGCTATTCATCGCAAAACGTATTCGCCTTTAATCTCGACCGAGAAGTAGCCGGCATCTCTAAGCGATATGAAGGGCAAGTTACACTCGCAATCACAGCTTTAGTTACTCGACGTTTTATCGAAGGCAAAGAGCCAGCCTCTGCTCGCGATTTGATGAACTATTACGATTTCCCGGCACGATTAGTAACAGGAATCACCGACCGCCTATGCGCCGCTTCGATATTCAATCGAGTCTTGATACCCGGAGAAAAGGAAGTATACGGTTTTCAGTTGGCTGTTGATCCATCTACTTTTACTATCGGCTCTCTTGCCGAAAGACTATACACTCTCGGTGCTTCGAATTTCATACCTCATTTTGGGCAAAGATTCGACCACGTAGTATCTGCATATAATCAAATAGAACATAAATTCAACGACATCGCCGGCAATATGCTCATTTCACAGCTACTACCAGTCGACGATGCCGATTCACAACAACAACCCAAACACTAATCATCACGATGAAAAAAGTAATCGCTACCACAGCAGCTCCAGGCGCTATCGGCCCTTACAGCCAAGCTATCGACACAGGTTCGTTTGTTTACGCTTCTGGTCAAATTCCTTTGAATCCCGCAACCGGCGAAATTCCCGAAGGCATTACAGCACAGACCGAACAATCGCTTGCTAACGTTTGTGCTATTCTTGACGCTGCCGGACTCACTGTAGCCAACGTTGTTAAGACCACTGTATTCCTCTCTGATATGGCAAACTTCGGCGCCATGAACGAAGTATACGGCAAAGTATTCACCGAACCCTACCCCGCTCGCTCGGCTGTTGCCGTTCGCGAACTTCCAAAAGGCGTTTTGGTTGAAATAGAAGTTATCGCAGTTCGCTAATCGCACACTTCCCGGTTTATTTTTTGGATAAATCGGATGAAGTGGTTAACTTTGCGACACATTTCGACAATCCATGGAAAGTATAGCTTTTATGGATTGTCATTTTTATTGTCTTTATATCAAGATTTATGATACTGCAATTCGGAATCCTTATGGGATTCCTCGCTATCGGCGAATTTATTGTAAAATGTACGGGTTTTCCATTTCCGTCTAGCATTATAGGAATGCTTCTGCTTACGGTTTCGCTTCATTTCCGAATCGTAAAACTGCATCAAGTAGATGCTTTATCGAGCTTTTTAGTGCACAACCTCGGTTTCTTTTTTGTTCCTGCCGGTGTCGGACTTATCAACTACCTAGGTTTTATCGCCGACCAATGGGTGCCTATCGTTGGAGCTTCGGTCGGGAGCACTATAATAATCATGGCAATCACCGGACGTGTTCATCAATGGGTACGCAAAGCTATTGCAAACCGCAGATAATCGAAAAAATGGATTTTATTACTAACAAATATTTCCTTATAGCATTGACGTTTGCGATTTACGTTGGTGCACAAAGATTACAACGCCATACAGGTATTCGACTGCTCAATCCCATACTTCTCACAATTGCCTGCATGATTGTATTTTTATCGATTTTCAACATCGACTACGCCACTTACCAAGCAGGCGGCGAATACATCGATTTTTGGCTAAAACCGGCTGTCGTAGCACTCGGCGTACCTCTCTACAAGCAATTATCTACCATTAAGAAACAGATTCTACCGCTTATATTAGCCGAACTTGCCGGATGCATTAGTGGCATCGTATCGGTTGTTTTGATTGCCAAACTACTTGGCGCGAGCCACGAAGTGATTATGTCGCTTGCACCGAAAGCAGTAACAACTCCCATTGCTATGGAAATTGCATCTGTTGTTGGTGGTATACCTCCACTAACCGCCGCCGTTGTGGTATCTACCGGCATCTTCGGTGGCATAACTGGTTTTCACATTTTACGATATAGCCGCGTAAAGAGTCCTATTGCAGGAGGACTTTCGATTGGCACTGCCGCACACGCCGTCGGAACTTCTGTTGCAATGGAACGAAGCGACCGCTACGGCGCATTCTCTTCGCTAGGATTGACCATTAACGGTCTTTTTACTGCTCTACTTACACCTTTGATTCTCAGTCTCATGGGCTACTAACCTTAACTATTTAGATAGGTATGGGCTACACCAACAAACAGCGCTCCACCCACGATATTTCCAATCGTTGCAGGCAGTAGATTAGCAACAAACATATCGACAATCGATATATCGGCGCCCTGCATTATAGCAAGCGGTATAAAGAACATATTTGCTATACAGTGTTCAAAACCAAGAGCAACGAATGCCATAACAGGGATTTCGCACGCAAGGAGCTTTTCGCCAAGATGTTTCCCACTAAGAGCCAACCAAACAGCCAAGCAAACACACCAATTAGCACCTATGCCTTTAAGAAAAACAACCCACGGCGAAGCCGTTGTTTTTGCTACAGCTATCGCCTCAATTGCTGCCGGATATGGTCCTGATGCGCATAATCCCGTTAAGTAGACAAGAAAATATGCTACAGCAAGACATCCTATAAAATTGGTAAGCCAAACGAGCGTCCAGTTGCGCAACACGTCCCATATACTTGTTCGTCCTTTTATAAGCGGGGGCATCAGCAACGCGTTATTTCCGGTGAAAAGGTCGGCCCCGAGTATCACTACAAGCATAAGCCCGATAGGGAACACCATACCGCTCAGGAGACGCTGCAACCCGGGATTTTCTGCCGTTATACCCGGAAAACCATATCCAATAATAATAGAAAGAACCCCACCGAGAGCTATGTAGGCTCCGGCTAATATTCCGGCGACCAACAGCTTGGGCAGGGTGCGCGATTGTAATTTCGAAAGTCCGGCATCTAATGCCGTTTGAAGTGTTTCTGATGGTGGACGGACGGACATGTCGTTCGTTTGCGTTATCGTTTATTTCATTGCATCATCTTACTTTCGTATGCGACGATGCTGACGGATTAGTTTCTGAGTAAATAATTTCTCTGCATTTTTGAGTTTGAGCAATTGACGAGGAGAGATGGTTTCTTTTAATTTTTCAAGATACTCCATTTCAAGTTTGCCTTCACGCTCTTTCTGCGAGAAAATAGCCAATACCGCAGCTTCAACTTCTGTATCCGAAGCGGCGTCATCAGCTATCACCTTGCGTTCCAACTCGCGAGTCTCATTATTGATCTGCACGAGTTTGGCATCCATCTCATCATAGACAGCAAAGAATGGCTCTTTCTGTTCGTCTGTCAACTCGAGCACTTCTGCAAGTACTTCGTGTTTATAAGCACGCATTTCTGCTAAAGCACGTGTACGGTCGCCTTCATTAAGCGGCTGTTGAGCTGCCACACGACCAAAACTTGATATCACAAATAGGATAGCAAATGCAACAATATATCGAATCTTTGGAGATGTCATCACAGTTTAATATATAATGATACTATTCAGGGAGTATATAGTCGGATACGCTTTCGGTATCTGTTTTAAATTCTGGTTCTTGTTCGAGAAACTCACCGTCTTCATTGATAGAGCCATCGTCTATCATTTCATCTACCAATTCCCATGCATTAAGGTCATCGTAGATATAATCTTGCATAAATGCATCGCTTGCAAGCGCTTTCGCTAGAACGGGATTATCGCTCATTGGCTGTAGAGATCCGAAACTACCAATCGATGCAAACATCTGAAGCATACACCAGATACCGGCAAACATCGCTGCCATATACACATACGCCCTCACTTTTTGCCACAAAGTGCGAGGAGCTTCCTGCTCTTCGGCATATCCGGCAATCTCGATTTCGGGCCGCTCGGGCAGCGATTGCTCTAGCTCTGCGCAGAAATCATCAAAGTATCCTTCAGGGACTGTCAATCCTGCTGATGGCTTGGCGACACCGGCGCGACGAGCTTGCTCGAGTATGCTATCTTTAGGGTTTACCATATAAGATTTCAGAATTATTTGCTATTTTGACTTAAAAAACGACTTAAGGTTTAATCGTCATTCTCAAAAAATTGCTCAATTTTCTTTGTCGCCAAGTGATATGAGGCTTTCAATGCACCGACGGATGTGCCTAATATCTCCGACATATCTTCGTACTTCATATCATCGTAGTACTTCATATTGAACACCAACCGTTGCTTATCGGGCAACGTAGCCACAGCAGCACGCAACTTGGCAGCCAATTCCTCGCCATCAACGATGCCTTCTTCAGCAGTTATCGTTGCCGCGGCTGCGGCTGCGCCTTCATCATCGGCATCTAGCGAGAGGGAGCTACGCTTGCGTTCACGTTCAAGAAAACTAAGACTCTCATTAATTGCTATTTTATATAGCCATGTCGACAGTTTAGCATCGCCTCGAAATAACTCTAAAGAGCCCCACGCCTTCAGAAAAGTATTCTGAAGCAAATCATTTGCATCATCGTGCGACCCGACCATGCGGCGAATTTGCCAATACAACTGTTCGCTAAACATCTTTACAACACGACTGAAAGCGCTACGCACCATCGACGGATCGCGCAACTGCTCTACTAGCAACTCTATTTCTTTTGTTTCTGCCATAGGTCATGTTGATTTCTCGTCAAAGTTACGAAAAAGACGTCAGAGTCCAAACCCTTTAGCATTTTTTACTAAAAATACATTACTATTCGCGCAGAGCTTTACGCCATTTTGCCGGAGAACAGCCCTCTTTTTCGCTGAAATTCTTCATATAATTACTCAACGACATAAATCCCGACAACTCGGCAATTTCGGTAATTTTCTTATCGGGATAATCTCTCATCAAATTTTTTGAATATTCCAATCGTAAATTTGTTACCCAATTACGAAATGTCATGCCATATCGAGAACTTATAAAACCGGAAAGGTATGTACGATTGCTAAGCAATTGGTCGGCTACATCTTTAATAGTCAATCCGGGGGTAATATATTTATTTTCCGAAATCCACTTGTTTACTTTTTCAGCGAGATCCGAATAATCTGGCTGATAATTCTTTCCCGTCGTTGTGTCAAGAGCATCATCTACGAATGGTCGTTCTTTTTCCTCTGGCAATTCTCGCATAAATGCCATCTCAACCTTTTCGTAGAATAACAAATAGTTCTGATAGCAACAGAATAGGTAGATATATAACGGAATCGACGTAAGTATCCAACAAAATACATATTCATCGTTCAAGAATGTAAGCAATCCACACCCGACTCCGTATATAAGGATACAATAGGTGAATTTAGACATCCACCTGATGTAAGCCCCGATATCATCTGAATGCGTATTTTCAAACATTCGTTCGGCTCTGTAATATAGTACCATCAGACGAACCGATAGCACTATGCCATATAGCAATAACAGCGACGCCATAATCATAATCAACGCTAATCGACTTCCACTCATAGGGGCACATATCAATGCTATTATGGCTAAGACAATAAATACGCCTCCAAGAATTGCATGTAAAACCTCACGTTTACGAGTGATATAGAATCGATTTAGCAATGTGGTCAATGCCGAGCTAAACAACCAATAACACAAAAAGTAAGTAGCTAGATTCATCACAATCGCGGCTTCGACATCTTTAAAACGAATGCCGTAAAAAAGATGCACCATGTAATTGGCACACAAAAGAAGCATAGCCACACCGATTCGACGACGCGACTTGAGGTAGTTATCAAAGATAGATTTATTTGACGTCTTTCCGAACAAAAAATAAAAGCCGAAAAAGAGCATCAATGGCAACGACGCGCATAGTGCCTCATTATATATATCGAAATTCATTCCTAGATTAGATGTTATGTAAATGGTGATAGCAAAGGTCGTTAAAAAAGTCGGAAATAACAACATAATCATCCTGATTTTTGGATTATGGTTCATGGAAAAAGTTCGCCGCGAAGAGTCGGTCGACTCCTCGCGGCTTGGAAACCCTAATGTAGTCTAATTGGATTCAAAATGCATCATTATCTTATGCCACTTATAAAACATCTAATTATATATTGGTTACAATGGTTAGTCTATATTCTTCTTTAGTTATACCTTTGAGGTTCACAACGCAAAAGTATGCAGTTGTCATACTAACTGAGTTGACTTAACAACAAAAAAAGTTGTTTTTTGTTGTTTGAGTAATTTTTTATCAAATTGACAAGCCGCTATTCTAATTCCATAAAACGAAGCTACTTCACTGTAAACCAGAATATTTTGTCATACTCACGAAGAATCGACATTTTGACAGTTCTTTCAGTAAGGTCAAACACTTCCGACCATTGAGTAAAGCCAGTCGAACGTTGAGCATCCGGCCCCTGAGCGACCACACTAAGCGCTTGCATAGCCTGCTCTTTTGTCATCTTGAAATTATATGCGTTGAGGAGTTTCGTCAAATCGTTATATCTGTCTTTTCCATGGTCGGATTTATTAATTCCATGCTCGGTATCTGCCATTTCGGGAGAAACATAGAAATTAGTAACGTAGCGATACGCATCATCTCCGGTCAAAACCTTCATCTTCCAAGGATTCTTATCAAGATTTGCTTCAACGTATTCAACGATGGCATAATCTCCGCTCGCATCAGCCATAAAAAAGTGATAGCTTGCTTCGTCTTTATCCATACACATATTATATTCGTCGAGCATCTTCACCGCTTGCTTGACAGTTGAAACTCGGTCGAGCAACATACGCATAGCAACGGTAGTGAAAATTGTTTTTCGACCGGGATATTCCTGCCGTGTTGGTTTTCCATCGAGTTTCAATACGCTGACAGCAAATCCATCTTCATTAATACCGTCAAGGAGCATGTACGGCAAAGCCATTAGCAACGAAAGGTCCGACGATTCTTTATCAGCAAGACTCTTCTTATCGTTATAAAACCCATTTGTATAGCCAACCATCAGTCCGTCGACAAACGACACTGATTTTTTACCGTCTTTAGGAGCTGTATGCACCGCAATAACAGGAATCGGGATGCGATTTCCATTAATTAAATGATTAAAATCGAAATTTCGTCCCATAAGAAAGTTTCCGGTATTAATATCAGTTGCAGCAAATGCACTACAACCTGCTTTATATGACGTTGTGGCTTTGATATTCGGCAACCTATCAAAGAGCTTTACGGCGACAAATTCATTCAATTTATCAGCTCCGTCAATACCATAGTTTAATGCTTCATCAAGTTTATAATCTACCGTGTAGTACATTTCATAAAATCTTCCGCCGCTACCTTCAAGGTCAACAAGCGAATAAATCATCGCTAACTTATCATTATTGGTTATTGCCGCGGCATCGTTGATTGTCGGAACCGGTTCGGGTGTCGTGGTCGGTTCATCGTCATCGTTGCAACTTGTCGTTGCAATTGATGTAACTATATATATAACGGCAATCACTAGCACTTTTCGAATAAAAGAGTAATAGTTGAAAATCATGCTATTGTTATAATGGTTAGTAAATATAAATCACACCTCCCTTCATCGGGACATCGCAAAATTAGGAAACCCGACCTACTTAGAAATTGCCAAAACAGCAAAAAAAATTGTTTTTTGTTGTTCGAGCAACTTTTTGTTGAATTGACAAAAAAATCTCTCTACGCAACTCTAGAGGCAACAATTCGTAAAAAGCGACAGTTATAAATGCCTCAAAAACGATTAATGCCGGATTTAAACATTATTAACCGCGAAAGTTAGATAAAGTAACGATTTCAAACAAATTTTTTCACGAAAAAAGATTACTAATCACAAAAAAGTGTTTAATTTTGTGGTGCGAATGAATCCACCTATTCCTCCGCGTTATTAATACGACAATTAACCAACTCGATACCATCATAAATAGGACGACTATTCAATGAGAAAAGATTTAAGCAGCCAGATTAAACTGGTAACAATCCCCCGCAGGTATTACAATCCTGACAGCGAAATCGAGCTCGCAGCGATTCGCCGCGAAGAAAAAATCGACACTCGCGTTTTTGAAACTGCTACCGACGGCGCTGATTTCCTCGCTTCTGAAATCGTGCGCTACATCAAACGCTACGTTGCGCTTAACGGTAAATGCGTACTTGGCCTTGGAGCCGGAACTTCGACTCACCGCGTTTACGCTAGTCTTATAAACCTATATAAACAAGGAGAAGTTGACTTCGACAAGGTAATCGTATTCAACATCTCTGAATTCTTCCCCTTGAACCCCGAAGGTCCTTCGACCATCGCTCGCCTTCAGGAAGTATTCCTCAACCACGTTAACATCCGCCCCGAAAACATTCGTACAATCAACCCCGCTACTACAAAGGAAAAAATGTACGAATACTGCCAAGCTTACGAACAAGCTATTGCTGACGAAGGCGGTATCGACGTAGCACTCTGTGAAATCGCGGCTAACGGTTCTATCGCTTTCAACGAGCCCGGTAGCCAGGCTTCTAGCTACTGCCGTCTCGTTCTCCTCGGCAATGAAAGCCGTCACACTATCGGCAAAGAATACTCTTGCGACGAAGTTCCTACCACTGCCATCACTCTCGGTCTCGCTAACATCACCAGCGCTCGCCGTGTCCTCGCTATGGCTTGGGGCGAAAACAACGCCGGTATAATCCGCCGAGCAGTTGAAGAAGCTGCAAACACTTCTGTTCCCGCTTCTAACCTCCAAGGTCATCCCCACGTTAAAGTGGTTACCGACCTCGCCGGTGCAGAAGAACTCACTCGCATCTCTCACCCCTGGAAGGTAACAAACTGCGAATGGAACGATAAACTCATCCGTCGTGCTATTGTTTGGCTTTGCAACATGACCGGCAAGCCCATCCTCAAACTCACTGACAAAGACTACAACGATTGGGGCCTCGGCGAACTCCTCGCGCTCTTCGGTTCGGCTTACAACGTTAACATCAAAGTATTCAACGAACTCCAGCACACTATCACCGGTTGGCCCGGCGGCAAACCCAACGCCGACGACACTTACCGTCCCGAACGTGCTAATCCATATCCCAAACGCGTTATCGTTTTCTCTCCCCACCCCGATGACGACGTTATCTCAATGGGCGGTACTTTCAAGCGCCTCGTTGACCAGAAGCACGATGTACACGTAGCATACGAAACATCCGGCAACATCGCTGTTGGCGACGAAGACATGATGCGCTACTTCTTGATGATGGACAAAATCGCTCCCCTCTTTGGATTCAAAGAGGGTGGTTACGAAAACCTCTCGAAGAGCGTTACCGAATTCGTTGCTGCTAAAAAGGCAGGTGATATGGATAGCGCTGAAATCCGCGAAATCAAAACTATGATTCGCCAGGCTGAAGCTACCATCGCTTGCAACTACATCGGCGTAAAACCCGGCAACATCCACTTCCTCCGCCTCCCCTTCTACGAAACTGGTGCTATCAAGAAAGGCGACCTCGAACAGCGCGACGTTGACATCGTTAAAGCTCTTCTTCAGGACGTGAAACCTCACCAGATTTTCGTTGCAGGCGACCTCGCAGACCCCCACGGCACTCACAAAGTTTGTACCGATGCTGTACTCGCCGCTATCGACGAACTCAAAGGCGAAGAATGGCTCAAAGACTGCCGCATCTGGATGTATCGCGGCGCTTGGGCTGAATGGGAAATCGACCACATCGAAATGGCTGTACCCATTAGCCCCGAAGAACTCCGTTCTAAACGCAATTCTATCCTCAAACACCAGAGCCAGATGGAAAATGCGCCCTTCCTTGGCGATGACGACCGTCTCTTCTGGCAGCGTGCTGAAGAACGTAACCGCGCTACCGCTCAGCTCTACGAAAACCTCGGCCTCGCTTCTTACGAAGCAATCGAAGCTTTCGTTGAATACAAACCCCTCTAATATTTAGACACCACTCAATAAAGCGAGGTAAGCCACACAGCCTACCTCGCTTATTTTTTGCCTTATATCAACCAAAATTTTCAAACAAGAGACAAATACTTAGACTTGCTTAATTAAAGCTCGATTAACTCATCCGCACCCAAAGTGCGACTTGCTACTTTGCCAAGGAGTGAAATCCATAGCATCAGAGAGATACCATTATCTGGACGTTTGACTGTTATATTTTCTTCGGTAAAAACTTCTCCGGCTTGTTTATGGCGCGCTGCAACAATAATTATGATAACACCATGACGCGGACCGTAGGTATTGAACGGACTAGCACTAACAAGGGGACAAACGCATTATAGATATATAGGATAACCCTTATCAAGAAGGGACTCGGTGTGAAGTTATCCGATAAAAGCGTCGGCACCGATGACTAATGCGAGTTTGTTATATGATTTACCATGTACGGTCGAACTTATAGCTGTATATATGTCCTTCTTGGTCAACCCATAGTAATTCGAGACGTTTACCCGAAAGTTCTACCAAATCTGTTTGTATTGTTATGCCTTCGAGGTGCATCCACGAAGGCGGTGCATAGACGCCCACTCCCGATGCAGTTCCGTCGGAGTGATGACTGAAATCGAAGATCAGAAAATCATCAATTTGCTGCCAAGTACCTACATTTATCGTTCTGTAATCGGCATCATGTCGCAACGTGAAACATACCATCGAACTCTGAAAACTCATTGAACCCGTAGGTACTGCCATAGTCTCATTGTCGCATGTCATCTCAACAAGCGCCCACGAGCCGAAAAGTTTGCCAATATGCCCGTTATTCTGCGTACATCCGGTCAACGATACGATGGCAAGTAGCAACGAAGCCAATATGGATAGTCGAGATGTTTTCATTTCTTACCAATATTAAAGTTTCCGGAATACGAAATCGACACCATTCCGCCTACATTATCCCCTCGGAGTTTGCCGGCATCGAATGCCAACATCGCTTTCACTTGCAAGCCGGGAATAATGCCGGGAGTCCACGATACTTGGGTCATTGCTGACGTATTATGGATTATTTCAGGAGCCGGATTCCGCCCTGAGCCACCAGCTTCTTGATAGCTTGCCTTCACCACGTATGACCACTCCGGCGTAAGGTCGCCTGAAACGGCTGCATGAACACCACGAGCTCGATTGTGGTTATAGCTTGGCGAGCCATTCTCGTTATAGAGAGGCGACACGACAAAAGGAGAACCAATACTCAATCCGTAGTTGGAGTACGGACCATAGAAATCATTATTATAGTAGTTATCGCCTCCGGTACAATTAAAGTCAATAGTCGTACCTAAGTTATCGGAGGGTGCCCAATGGATTGGTCCGGATTGATTGGTAAAGTCGAAATATTCAACCACCACTTTATTTACCGGTCCGCGTTTGGCAAAATTATACTGCACGCCCCAAAGGCCGTCCCAACCATTTTTACGACCGATGCCTGAACCATCTTCCCAAGGTCCTTCGAAGTAAGCAGCAAGAGTAGAGCCGTCGATAAATCGATATTGAGCTTTGAGGTCCCACGAGCCGAGTGAATTGCCTTTATAATAGCCTTCTCCACTTCCCTCTTGTGGAAAAAACATTTCAAATATATCGCCTAACTTGAAAGGCCGATTCTCTTCAGCGGTAACTCGACCTTGAGTATATATGCGACCAACGCCGCCAAACTCACCCGCAGTCTGCATACCAAAAGTAATTATCAGCGGCTTATCAGGATTTGAGCGAAAATGACAGCGTTTGTAAGTATAGTAGCTATTATAATCGAATACTCCTGAATAGTAGTTGAACGTCTCTTCGCGATATCCTTTATCAAAGAACTTGCCATAACCGATTTCTCCATCGATTTGCACCCATCCATTGGTAAATGGGATGTCTACAAAATCATTGAATCCGGCTGAAATCATAGGTATCGGACGAGCATTATTACTTCGAGTTAAATCTCCCGACGACATCGAATCATCAACGATACCAGCAGACGGACGTTCTTTCATTCCGGCAAGAAGGAATACGCTACGATACTTCAATTCTCCGTACAGTTGTTGAAGTCGAAATGGAGCTTGTCGATTCGACTGCGTGGTCCACGAAGCGGTCTCTGCTTGATACAAATCATAGTTAGCTGCCGATCCATACCCTACAATATACTCCACTCCTGCGCCCCAATCAAGACGTCGACCAAAGTCGATTGATTTGAAGAGACCTCCTGCGTGCCAAATACCAGAAGCTCCATCTATACGTCCGTAATTCCACGAACCTATCATATATGGAGCCAATCTACCAGACGAGATATTAGCAGATACCGATGTACGATATTCGATATCAACTTCTGCCGTAACAGGAAGAATACTCATCGCAACGGCAGCAAGTAATGCTCCGACTTGCTTCATAATTAATCGAGAATAAGTGTGCCGAAGAACTCGGGACGATGATAGTCCGGTTTTTCTGTTTCTATCGGATTCCAACTTAGATAGTGAGGACGCTGCGAAGCCGATGCACACTTGTAGAAGTTTCCTCTAATAGCAGTGTCGGCTTCGGGAGTAACCGCCATCAGCGACCACGGAATCACAATTAGGAGACGCCAACGAAAATCGCCTCGTCGTTCTGCGAATGGCTCTGCACCCAAAGTGGAATCTCGGCGTACGAGGGCCAACTCATCGGTTGTAAGGCGAACGGGTTCGGGGCGAACAAGACGATGCGAGGCGTTGATAGCACCAATGCAATTGAACTCGAAATTCCAATACTCACCATCTATCTGTGGCTGTAAAAAAGCTTCAACACATTCGTCCTTGCTTACCGGCGACTGATTTTCCGTATTCTCGGCTCCTACATAGTCGTTCTCAACTTCGAAATCTAGATACAACCCGGTCGAAGAATACGCAGCACGAAGCATGGTTTGCGGTTTTGCCGGATACTGAACCCAATTAACAACGTCCACAAGCGTATGTGCGCCTCTTTTATCTAGAGTAGCTCGAATATCAGATGAATCCGAGAGCGAATCAAGACTATCGATTCGCGGTATACGAAGTGTCTTTGCTTCCATAATCCTATTTAAAAATATCCTGAAGAGCCATGACTAGTCCAAAAACAGCCATTGCCATCAATAGTAGTCCTATGATACGATTGATAAGCTTGAGCGAGCGCACATTGATGCGTTTGCCCAACCGATTGACTAGACTCGTTATACCCCACCACCAACATAATGCGCCAAGAAAAATCGTAACATACGCTACTATATGGTGATAGAATGTATATTCAGGTTGAATAAAATTAAAACGAGCAAAGAGACCGACGATAAAGAAGAGTATCAGAGGATTAGAGACTGTCAACAAAAAGCCTGTTACGAAATCGCTCCAATAATTCGTAGCTTTAACTTCAGCGGTGCGCAACGAGCGAGTCGGATTCTTTCGAAGTAGGTATACAGCAAAACCGGCAATCACTACACTGCCCAACAACTGTATCACTAACTGATGGGCATCAAGGAAATCTGTAATAAAACTTAAGCAAAACCCGGTAAGAAGACAGTAGAACAAATCACTCATCGCGGCGCCAACTCCTGAAAAGAATCCGGGCCATCGGCCTTTGCCAAGGGTACGCTGAATGACCAACATGCCGATGGGACCCATCGGTGCTGATACTAGCAAGCCTATCGCTAAGCCACGCGGCAATATGTATAACAACTGCTCCATTCGCTAAAATTTAAGCAAAAATACTAATTCTATCGCAAATATTCAATACCCACAGAAAAGATTGCCACAAAAACAGATGATTTTTGTGGCAATCGGACAAATTTAACCCATTATGGGATATATTTTTCGAGAGTTTAAAGATGCGAAGCAAGCTCCGACATCGCTACGGTACTTTGTGTGCCTTCTGTCATATTTTTGAGGGTAACTTTTCCTTCGGCAAGTTCGCTTTCACCAATAATGGCAAAATAGGGAACTCCAATAGCATTAGCATAGCTAATTTGCTTCTTCATCTTCGATGAGTCGGGATATAACTCTGCCGAAATACCGGCAAGACGAAGTTCTTTAATCAAGCGAAGCGATGCTGCAGCCTCTGCGGTTCCAAAGTTTGCAAAGAGAACTCGAGTAGCCGATACTGCACTTTCGGGGAAAAGGTTAAGAGCCAAGAGAACGTCGTAGATACGGTCGGCACCAAATGATATACCAACACCTGAAATACCATCGAGACCGAATACACCGGTAAGGTTATCATAGCGACCGCCACCCGAAATGCTACCGATTTCGGCATCGAGAGCTTTAACTTCGATGATTGTGCCAGTGTAGTAATTAAGACCACGAGCGAGCGACACATCAATATCGAGACGCGCTTTCAAACCAAGAGCAAGAGTTCCTTCAACAACTGTACGGAGTTCTTCTACGCCCTTCGAACCGATTTCAGTCGGAGCAAGAAGAGTTGCAAGTTTCTCTATGCGTTCTTCGATAGTACCATCAATTTCGAGGATAGGACGGAGTGCTGTAATTGCATCCGCAGAAAGTCCACGTTCGGCAAGTTCTTCGTTAACCTTTTCAAGACCAATCTTATCGATTTTGTCAATCGCAACGGTGATATCGATGAGTTTATCGGGTTCTCCGATTAGTTCTGCGATACCGGCGAGAATTTTACGGTTATTAAGTTTGATTGCTACGCGAATACCAAGACGATCGAACACCATATCCTCCATCTGGAGAAGTTCGATTTCATTCATCAACGAATCAGAACCAACAACGTCGGCATCACACTGATAGAACTCGCGATAACGACCTTTTTGAGGACGGTCGGCACGCCATACGGGTTGAATCTGATAGCGCTTGAAGGGGAATTGCAACTCGTCGCGATGCTGAACAACAAAACGGGCAAAGGGGACGGTAAGGTCGTAGCGAAGACCGCGATCACACAATTTAGCAGCCAAACGAGTTGTGTCGCCGGATTCGATGAGAGTATGGTCAACGCCCTTAAGGAAATCGCCTGAGTTTAAGATTTTAAAGAGGAGTTTATCACCCTCCTCGCCATATTTACCCATAAGGGTAGAAAGGTTCTCCATTGCAGGAGTTTCGATCTGGCGGAATCCAAAAAGACGGAATACTTCGCTGATAGTACCAAATATATAATTTCGGCGCGCCATCTCAATGGGAGTAAAGTCGCGCGTACCCTTAGGGGTAGAAGGTTTCTGTGCCATATTTGTTGTTGCGTCTATTTTTCTGCAAAATTAACTATTCTTGGCGTAAAATGCAAGTGAAATGATTGAGCTCAAAGCGTTCAAAACTCTATTCTTTAATAAATCTGCCATATTTATGAGTGAAGTCTCTATACTCACGACGGATGTCATCTGCCACATCTTTAGAGTCGATTATACCAAGATAACAATCGTTTAATTTTCGAACAGCCAATTTAAGTTCAACCGACTCAGTGCCATATTCACGTTCGGCGATGCGCAACGCACGACTAAAGCAATCGATCGCTTGGGAGTAATCATCGACAGTCCGATAGAAGTCGGCGGCATCACATTGCCAATCGACGTTCACCGTATCAAGAGCCGCACGAAGACCTATATAAAAAGCTGCGGAATCCATCTGATTCTTCGCCTTATATACCTCAAATCTCGCATAACACTCTTGAGCAGTTTTATTCATCATAAATTGTTCATATCCAACGCTCTTATCAACCATCGTTCTCGCTTGAGCAATATCCGACGCCTCTTTAGCCATCGCAGCTTCTAGTCGGCGTAATTCTGATACATCAGCGTGAATATCGCCTTTAGTATTGATAAGCGAGTCAGCTTTCGAGAGTTCGCCATTAAGGATATATTCGTTTAGTTGACGATTATACTCATCAATTTGGTCATAATCGGTTTTAGCATATCTCTTAGCCATTTCTGCGATTAGCTTTTCATCTTTCTCTTGCTGCTCGTAAATATCTTGGAGACGGTGACGAAACTCATCGGCAGTAATTCGATTCTGTTCTTTAAGAGATTCGATTTCAGCCTCCTTTTTCTGCAAATCGCGCTGCAAAGTGCGTCTAATTTTGCGTTCGGCAGCTAGTCGTTCATCAAGTTGATCGCTTGCGCTTTCGAGAGCAATGACAAGTGGATTGGCAGAATACTCATACTGCTTTGAAAGGATGTCTCTGTCGACCACTACATAGCCATTTTTCGTTACCGACTGAAGATAGAAATTCTGTGTAACAAGCGGAAACGAAAAATCGCCATTCACAGAGCTCACGACTGCCGATCGGTCCTTCACCTGTATAGTCGCACCACCAATTCGTTTACCAGAAACAACTTCTCCATCGGAAGTCAATCGACCCTTAGTCTTTACATAACCAACTTGAGTCTGAGCACAGAGGGCAAAGGCCGAGACACAAAACAATAGTACAAACGATAAGTGTTTCATCGCACTCTACTCTTCTTTTTAGAAATTCGTTCTATCTGTGTATTTAGCGTGTCAAAATATGGCTGTCTTTTACCCGAGATCGACAAAGCTTTGCGATAAAACTTCAAAGCATCGGCATAATTCTCTTTCGAATAGTACGCGTTGCCTATGTTGTTATAAATAGCGGCATTATCTACATGCGCATCTCCATATTGCTTGATTGCAGTTCGGAGTGCAGTGCGGTAATATTTTAAAGCCATATCGTAATCTGACTTATATTGGTAATTGATATTACCGGCATCGACCTGCCAAGTTACATTAGTTGAATCGATTGAAGCACAACATTCGATATAATAAGCAGCAGAGTCTAGTTGATTCAAGGTCTTGCATATAACGTATTTTGCATAACAACCTTGTGCAGCGTCCGCGGTGAACAATTTCTCAGTGCCCATACTTCTATCGACAGCCTTGCGAGTTCGATCCATATCCCTCCAAATAACATCCATCGTACGATCGATGCCCTTTAATTCGCGATTGTTATCGAGGGATTTTGTTGTGGTTTCAATTTCGGGGATCTTGCCGCTGATAATATACGAGCTTACTTTTCGATTAAAATCATCGTTACTACCATTCGGCATTTTGAATGCAAAAACAGTAGGCAATGAAGAATCGCGACTTATCACACTCACCACAGTAGCACGATTGTTCAACATAATGGTAGCTTCGGTAACTAGTTTTGCCGCAACCAATTTGTCGTCAGCCGCAAAACGACTCATCATCGACCTCATAGTTTCAGCAGAGACTGCCGAATTACCAGAGATTTCATTTTCGAGCATGGAACACAATGGGTGATCATCACCTAATGTACGTTTATAAATATCTAATGCTTTTGTATAGTAATCGCGTGCAACAGCATAATTATTTTGACACTGCTGCACAGCGCCAATCTTATAATAGCTATCTGCAATAAACTGATGATCTTTACCATATATACCGGTTTTTATCGATAAAGCCATCTGGTGATAAAATAACGCTTGGGTATATTGTCCTTGCTTACATAGTACTACACCCATATTATCATACGATTTTGCTACATAAGGATGCTTTTCGCCATAAACAGCCTTATATATCGCTAAAGCCTTGCGATAGAAGTCTAACGCCTCGGTATAGCTCTCCTCGTCGTCGTAAACACTACCGATATTGTTGTAGCACATTGCAATATCGGGATGATCTTTACCATGAACGTCAAGGAAAATCTCCAATGCCTTTTGATAGCTTTCCAAGGCTTCGAGATACCGTTCTTGAGAACAGTAAACGAGCCCCATATTATTGTAGCTAGTTGCAACATCGGGATGTTTATCACCAGAAAGAGCCAAACTTATCGCCAACGCTTTTTGATGACTTTCGAGAGCCTGAGTGTAACGACCTTGAGACTTATAGACATTACCAATGTTATTGTAGCTATCAGCGACATCGGGATGCGTTTCGCCATAGGCATCCAGGTATATGGCTAAGGCTTTACTATAACTATCTAAAGCTTCGGAGTATTGAGCTTGATCGTCATATGTACGACCTAAATTGTTCCAACACATAGCTACGTTTGTATGCTTTTCGCCCAATACAGTCGAATAGATATTCAAAGCCTTTAGATAATAGTCCATAGCTTCCGAGTAATACCCTTGCGCAACCAGAACGTTACCAATATTATTATAGCTCGAAGCAATATGTGGATGAGAATCATTATATACCTCAAGCATAATCGCTAAAGCTTTCTTATAGTACTCGAGAGCCTCGGAGTAGCGACCTTGGAAGTAATATGTATTGCCGATGCTATTATAGCTTTCGACTTCGTCGGGATGCTCTTCGCCATAGGCCCTCACATAAATCTCCAAAGCCTTTTTATGATATTCCAGAGCCTTCGAATAAGCTCCTTGAGAACACAAATTACGACCAATATCGTTATATCCCATAGCTAGGTCGATGTGGTTGTCGCCATAGATAGATTTTCTGATTTTCAACGCCTTTTGATAGTAATCCATGGCCTCGGCATATAGACCTTGGCAATCATATACCAAGCCGATATTACTATACGTATTTGCCACGCTCTGATGCTGTTCTCCATATATTTCCAAACGAATTGTCATGGCATTTTGATGGTAGCACAAAGCCTCATGATAATTACCCTGATAGTATAGAACCAGACCAATATTACTATAGCACATAGCCACATCCGGGCTCGCCTGACCATATTTCGATATATTCAAAGGCAAAGCCTTTTGATAATAATCTAACGCTTTATCATAGTCGCCTTTATACTCATCTAAAAAGCGCCCCGCATCAAATAACCACAGACCATTTGTCGGGTCGATAGATGCACGAAGTTCTATATAATGGGCCGCAGAATCGAGGTCGTGTTGAGTTTTGCATATTTCGTGCTTACTCATACACCACTGAGCGAGTTCTACTTTACGAAGATCCTCGTAAGCCTTGCTTTTTGCGAGATTAGATTGGCGCAACGATAGTTCTTGAGCTTCCTTTACATTAGCTTCACCAATTCGCTTTAAATTATTGATTTCGTCGACGATATCGCCTTTTGTATTAAGCAACGAATCGGCTTTTGAAAGTTCGCCGTTGAGAATATACTCGTTTATTTTGCGATTAAAATCATCGAGTTGGTCATAGTCGATTTTTGCATATCGCTCAGCCATTTCGGCAATAAGTTTTTCGTCCTTTTCTTGCTGATTGTATAGATCTTGAAGACGTTGGCGATAATCTTCGGCAGAAATGCGGTTTTGTTCCTTAAGAGCTTCGATTTCGTCCTCTTTCTTTTGAAGATCGCGTTGAAGAGTTCGACGGATTTTACGTTCGGCAGCTAGTTGTTCGTCAAGTAGTTCGTCCGGAGTCTCGAGTACAATAACCAGCGGATTGATTGAATATTCATACTGCTTTGAGAGAATATCTCGGTCGGTCAATACATATCCATTTTTGCTTACAGATTGCAAGTAATAATTTGATTCGGATAGCGGAAATGAAAAATTGCCGGTTTGATCACTCACAACAGCCGAACGATTCTTCACTTGAATCGTTGCACCACTGATACGACTACCAGCGACGATCTTACCATCGCTAAGCAATCTGCCCTTAGTCTTTACATAACCGATCTGTGTCTGGGCAGAGATCGCAAATACTGCGACAACAGCGAATAAAAACGAAAATAAGCTTCTCATGGCTTACTTAATTATAACTACATCATTCTCACCATGGGGAAGGTGTACGAAATCATAAACTAATGGGATTGAAGATTTAACCTTATAGGCAGTTCGTTGCTCCTCGAGAGGGATAAATAATCGCACCCTACCTTTATCATCAGAAACGACGTCATACTTATCCACCGTTATAGCGAAATTCGGCACCGAACGCTCGGTAGAACTATTCCAAACGCTGAAATCGACATCGCCGTATACATGAACGTTGCGTTGCATGTCGATATTCATTTGACGAGCGAGGACTATTGTAGTATCTATCGTTTGCCAATCGCGACAAACAATCGATAAGCCCACTTTTGTACCTAGGTTAAAATGTGGAACGTTGACAAAGGAAGCAAAATCATCGAGGTCAGAAATCGTATCTATCTTTATTTCATCATCAAGACAGAGAGTTACGATGGCATTTTTTAGAGGCGGAAGATTCTCGTTGTGAAACGATTTCTCAGTTAACTGCACATCAATGTCGACGGGGCGATTAGCGACCCAAACACCAATAAGAGCAGCAATTACAAGAATAGCCCCAACGACCGACATAGAGATGTTTTTGATCAAGCGCCGACGATGACGTTTCCACAGGTCATCGAACTTTAAACCGAGTAACTTCGATATAATCTGAATGTAGGCACGATCGCGATTAATCTTCTTGAACTTTGAATACTTATAGTTGACGTCAGCCCCAAGCATTTCGGGCATACCCAACTCTTTCAAAACCGGATGGAAGTATTCTTCCGGTTTATCGCCATCAACGATTAAAAAGAAAATATTCTTTTCGCGACCGAGGCTATGGAAGTACTTAATTTCATCACCAACCCATTTAGACTTAGCCGAATTTGGCGACGCGATAACAATCAGATATTGCGACTCTCGCAGATTCTCCCTAAGGACTTCTTCCAATACACCCGGTTGTATCTCGGCACAATCAAGGAAAACAGGCTGTATCGGGTGCTCTCGCATTTTTAAAATCTGATTGAACTTGCGAGTTTTTAAAATCTGCTTCCACGTCACAGAAGGCAAGCTATAGTTTTCCAAACGCCGAAGTAACCATTTGGCCCATTTAGCATCTTTTGAACTGTAACTTATAAATGCATAATAACTATATTCCGACTGTTTTTCCATTTCGGCTTCGATAAAGGTGAAAATTTCATCAAAGTAACTAAAAAATTGCGACACTTACAAGCAGTATCGCAATTTTAGCTCTTAATACACATCGACAGCCAAGCAAAAGCTCGGCTGTCGACTATTTCGTATGTCTGTATGGATTACATATTCATACCGCCATCGACCTGAATAACTTGGCCGGTAACATAGCTCGACATATCAGAAGCGAGGAATGTAGCAACGTTAGCGATGTCTTCAACTTGACCACCACGACGGAGGGGAATTTTCTTCTTCCAGTCTTCACGAACTTCGTCGGGGAGAGCAGCAGTCATTGCAGTTTCGATGAAGCCGGGCGCGATAGCGTTTGCACGGATACCACGAGAACCAACTTCCTGAGCAATACTCTTAGCGAGAGCGATAAGACCAGCTTTAGAAGCAGCATAGTTAGCCTGGCCGGCGTTGCCGTGTACACCAACAACAGACGCCATGTTGATGATAGATCCCGAACGCTGACGCATCATGATGGGAAGCGAAGCGTTGATGAAGTTGAACGCGCTCTTGAGGTTAACATTGATAACCGCGTCCCACTGAGCTTCGGTCATACGCATCATAAGACCGTCTTTTGTGATACCGGCGTTGTTAACGAGGATATCGATAGAACCGAAATCGGCGTGAACTTGAGCAACAACTTCTTTAGTCTGGTTGAAGTCAGCTGCATTAGAAGCATAACCTTTAGCTTTCACTCCGAGGGCTTCAATTTCAGCCTGAGTAGCAAGGCCATTTTCGTCGATAACGAGGTCGGTAAATGCGATATTAGCGCCTTCCTGGGCGAAACGGATAGCAAGGGCTTTGCCGATGCCACGAGCCGCTCCGGTGATGAGGGCGGTCTTTCCTTCGAGTAATTTCATATCTATTTAAGTGTGTTTAATTCAAATTGACTGCAAATGTACTAAAAAAAAGCAAAGAAACCTTTTTTGCCAGGCTAAAAGATGTAAAGATAGGGTAAGGCAAAATGGCGATTAGTCGTTGGTGTTTAGAAAATCGTCTTATAATTTGGAATATTTATCATTTTTCGTACATTTGCATTGTGAAAAGGAAATTACCTGCATTACTTGCCATAAAAGCTTGTGCAGTGTTATTGATTGGATTCTTCTTGTTAGCTCTATATCCTGGATCAATCATTGAGCAATTATTATACTACACAGGTGTATCGGCAATACTAATATTGTTATACCGACGTCTATGCCCAACCAACTTATTTGGAGAGATAGCGGTAGTTGTGTTGTGTACCGTAGTAGCAATAGGACAGATAATTAACATCTGGTACTATACCGAATACAGCGGAGGCAGCCTAACCGATCCCGTACTCCTAAATAATGATGCCTCTACCGCTTGGACTCAGATGAATTCAAGCCTAGAAGGTAATACGACGGAAAGCGGAGTTCACGTTTCACGTCGCGGGTATGGGTTGTTATTGGCACTTAATTGCTTCGGTTTTCAACCGACACTCAATCGATTGCTTATTACTAATCTGCTAGCAATAATATCCGCTATAATATTGACAGGAGCGACGACAACACAACTACTTGCAGTCAAGCATCCAAAGGCTTCAGTTGCAACGACATCGATAATTGTATTGGGATCGATTACATACTTTCTCAATACAGGTTGCCTATTGATAAAAGATGCGATGTGCTGTTTGATGATGGCCATGTCGCTATATGGGCTCTACGGAGCTAGGCACGAGTGGAGCCGTTGGACATTGCCACTAATAGCGATATGCGTCGGAGCTTTAATACGCAGTTGGTTGCCACTATTTATAGCTATAGCAATTGCATTGTCGCTCATCAAGTCGGACCACAAGAGCTTAGTACGTGGCATCTCTCATTTAGTTGTTGCGCTAGGAATTTGCGCGACATTGCATTACTTTGAAATCAGTAATGCTCCACTCGATATAGCTACAGATACCACAAATTTTGAATTATCTAACGGAAATACAGCCCGACTCAATGCATATACCGCAGTAGCGGGCGACTATATGTACCTCACGACATTTGAGCGCATTATCCGCCTTCCATTTTCATTAGCGGTGCAATATATTACACCACTGCCGTGGGCATTCGGACGAGATATTGTTTTCGGCCCGTCGAGTGCGATATCACATTTCAGTTTTCCATGGTATTGCCTCGGAGGTGTCTTGCTATACTTCATGATATTCTGCATAAGGCGTTCGCCGATGCGAGTAGTCAATCCGTTTATTTTTGCGGTGCTAGCAACGATAGCGACAGCGTTCGTAACCGGAGGCACAGTATCGCGCTACTGTCTTCCCTGGTTGCCATTCTTCATACCAGCAGCAATCTGGGTATATGACAGCGGCGAATGGCAAACATTGTTGTTCAAACGATGGAGCCTCTGCTATATGGCAACGTTAGCAGTTGCACTAGTTGTCATATTTGCAACACTTAATCATTATTCCCCACACGGATGGGACGTATTATAATGCGAGTATCAATAATCACCATAACCAAAGACGATGGCATGCTGCTAAAACGCACAATAGACAGCATCCACAGACAAGTACTACCATCGAATGTTGAAATAGAACACATCATCGTTAATGGCTCAACGCCATTGACCGGAATCGATGTCGGAGGTGCTAGGGTTCTAAACCGACCGGCTCGCGGAGTGTATAATGCCCTTAATGAGGGCATATTTCAAGCAACGGGCGATATTATCGGCACCATTCACGGCAATGATGAACTAGCCGATGATTACGTTATCGAACGAATTGTAAAGATATTTGAGAGCGAATCTCCAGACTTTGTATATGGTAACGTAAACTATATTAAGGCGTCAGAACCTGGACGCATTTTTCGCCACTATACATCCGAGAGATTCCGCCCCGAGCATTTACTCGGAGGCTTTGCACCACCACACCCCTCGCTTTTTATATCGAGTAAGACAATGTGGGATGTAGGACCATATAAAGAAAAATATTCAATCGGAGCAGATTTCGAACTATTTATCCGTTTATTCTTAGGAAAGAAAAAGTACAAAGGTCGATATATGCCCGGAGTAACTACCAATATGGAGTGCGGAGGAGCATCGAATACGCTCTACGCTAAACTAGTGACCAACACACGAGAAAAAGTGCAAGCACTACATGAAAACGGACTAAAAGTATCAACCGCCACAATTGCTTGCAGATTTCTAACATATCTAAAACTCAGAAACAAATGATAGACGAAGTAATAATATATATGCCCGAGGCAACATTTGTCGAGCCATACATAAAGCAAGCCCTTGCAGGAGTATTGCTATCCAACCTTGAAAGTGCATCGAACCCGGCTCTTGCCATCATGCTTTCGAGCACTGATATATATGGCCCCGGTGCATACACTCTGGCAACAGAAGAAACACCGATTGACCCAACGTCTGTTTGGGCAACACGTGAAGCGGCATTTACCAAAGCAGTAGCGCAAAAAGGCATCAAAGGCATCATACTCCGTTGCGCAGATATAATCGGCACGGGGATGAATGGATATCCACGCGACCTTGCAGAGGAAATATGGCGTGGAGTATTTTATCATTTTCCGAATAATGAAGCTCGCCGCAGTGTGATTCATGCAAGCGATGTAGCCGAGTTGATTCGCGCCATCGCAGCAGGAGACGTACAACTAAACGAACGAGTAATTTACAACATTACCGATGGCGAACACCCCACAATTCACGACTATGCCGAAGCTCTATCATACCGCATGAAGGATAAACGAATATCGAACCTCAGCACCGGACCACAACAGTGGTTTGGACGTTTAGTATACGGACGTAAACGGTATGCACGCTATACCACCAACCGTACATTCTCGTCAGACGCTGCAGTTAGTGATTTTGCATTTAAGCCTATACCCGTGTGCCAATATCTTCGCACACATAACTATGACGATTCGAGCTTATAACACGCCTTCAAACATTAAAATCTAAACCACTACCCTAACTCATTCAACTGCATAGGGCTAATTCGTCATAACTATCGCGACAGACGCTTACACGAAATAGTCGAGAGTTTCCGTAACTATCACGACATCGCACGCTATGTTGCTCGACGTAATGTTGCAATCCATGTACATGTGGTCTCCGCCAAGGCTTGATGCCTGATACTACAATAGGACAAGTCGGACCTGTCGGAGGAGTCTGACGGATTTCGCTATCCCAATTTTTCCAAAATGTCAATGTACTCTTGCTGCCGATTTGGCTGTTAACCGCGGGGGCAGCTGCCGCTTGGGGGAGTACGGCTTCGCCGTACTCGTTTAGAAGTTTAGGGTTTAAGAGTTTATTGGGAGGCGGGGATTTTTCCTCTGAATCTTCTGGGGAAAGAAAGACAACGTCGATGTATTCGAGTACTTCC